>WJKI01000019.1 GCA_014729195.1 Candidatus Woesearchaeota archaeon | reverse complement strand
TGCAAGGACTTCACAAAGCTGCACAGCCGATACCAATAAACAAAACAAGAGGAACAGATATCCTACTAAACGATGTTCTAGCAATAGTTGTTCCTTCAACATGCATGGGAGGAATACCTGCTCTGGCAGCAGCAAAGTTTGGAATCCCCCTAATCGGAGTTAAAGAAAATAAAACAATTCTTAATGTGACCGCAGACAAACTAAACATTGATTCTTTTACTGCTGCAAATTATCTCGAAGCAGCAGGAATTGCACTTGCCCTGCGGGAGGGAATCTGCCTTGAATCAATAAGAAGACCAATACATCATGTAAAACAAATAAAATAAAATTATCTGCCTTTTTTCAATCTCTTGATTTCTGCTTTCTGCCTCTTTTTTTCCATCTTAGGATTTGAGAAGTGTGATGATTGTTTTCTTTTTCTTTTGGCTAACAAATGCTTGGTTAATGACTTGCCAAACTGACCTATAAAACCTGCTATGAACACAACTATTGCCCACTTGGCAATTGTCCAAATCAAAGCTTTTGTTATTTCTACCATTTTTCACCTCAAAAAAATAAAATGGGCCTGCAGGGACATTCGAGTTACGCTCTCGATCGTTGCCGCAAGCGTCAACTATTCGAACCCTGATCAATTGGTCTCTTCTCAATCTGAGCCGAAGCCAACCGCTTGATATTCCACAAGCACGGACTTGATGGAAAACTATCCAGGTTATGCTACAGGCCCGCTCATATTGACTGAGGATTTATATTACTTCGTAGTATATTAAGCCTTTGGTTAAATGTGGTGTTGGACGGACAGAAACCGTACTAATTCTTTTCTTCTCCCAGAATATCTTAAATAACCATCTCCTGCATGAATGCCTCCCAATCCGGATAATTGATAACTCACTCTTATTATAACAAACTACGTTTAGAGATTTAAATGTCTTCCGCCCACTTGACCGGTGCCAGAAGTAACTGTACAAAGCACTGAATGAATAAATAGTTATATATTATTAATTTTTAATACTAGCTTTTGAGGACATCGAGCAAACCCCTCTGGGAAAATAAATAAAAAATTAACTTGCGTCCTTTCTGGACAAGGCGATTTCTATTGTAGAAACCCTAACCTGTTTTCCCTCTTTGTTTGTAAACTCTTCTGAGTTAATGTTTATCCCTCTAGGCTCAACAGCGCCTTCTAAGAATCTCTTGGCTGCAACCTCAGCCACATCAACTGCTCTAGAAATAAACTTTCCTCTTGCCTTTACTGTCACTGTATCTGCTCCTTTAGTTGTGAACTGCATTACTACTCCAGTAACATAGTTCATAAAAGGTTTTGCTCCCACAAAAATAGAGTTGTCTTCTGCCATTTCTTAACACCTCCAGTGTTATCAATCTTTCTTCTTTAGTCTTGTAACATAGCCGGCAATAACATTTCTTAATTTCTTAGAAGTGCCTGCCATAAGCTCTGCCACTATTTTCTTATTAGCATCAAATTCAGTGCTTAATTTATCTCTATGCTTTTCTAAAAGTTCTAATGTAAGTCTCTTGATCAATTTAGTCTTTATACGTCCCATGAGAAACAGATAATCTTAGAGGGTTTTTAAAGGTTATGTTTTTTACCTCAATAAAAACATAACTTCACAAAATCTTTGGTTTTTTGTGGGTTACGGTATCTCAATACAACTCAACACACAATTTAGCAGCCAATCTAGAAGTCATATTGTTAATATCTTTATCCGGGTTTACTTCAACAATATCAATTCCTTTCAAGTTTTTTAATAGTTTGATTCGGTGGATTAAGTAAAACATTTCTCTTGATGTTAAACCTGCCGGCTCTGTATAGCCTGTGCCAGGAGCAAAAGCAGGATCAACAGAATCAATATCTAAAGACAAATATAATCCATCCCAATCCTTGGCAACTGACATCACAGCATCGCAAATATTGGTCAAACCCTCCATTGTGATGTTTTTCATTGAATATAGCTTGATTTTATTATCCTGAATGTATTTATACTCTTCCTTATCCCAGTTTCTTGCTGCAATCAAAATAACATTTTCCTTTTTGATAACATTATCTTCAATCAGTTTTCTCAAATAAGTTTCATGGTCCAAATTTTCCGGAGGCATTAAATCAGGATGAGCATCAAAAACAATAATTCCGGGATTTTGAAACTGCTGTGCAAAAGCCTTGAATGCAGAATAGGTTATAGAATGGTCTCCTCCCAATGCAATAAAATTGTTTTTAATCTCTGAAATTTTTTTGAAAATATTATTGTGAGTTAAGGAAAGATTGTTTTGATCCACGTTTACCTGTTCAATATCAAATATGGGGAGAGCCTTGTCTTCTGAAAAACTGAATTCTTTAATCAACTCTGTGACCTTGTCAGGACCTTTAAAACATCCTTCTGACTTGCCCAAACTTCCCTTGCTGAAAGGTATTTTAATTAGTTTCATACGAATAAACAAGAAATCATAGTTTAAAAAGGTTGCACTTAATAATTATAAAACTCACATCTCTTCAGGAGCATTGATACTCAGGAGTTTTAGACCGGTTATTAAAACCTGTCTTGTGCAGTTGATTAACAAAAGTCTTGCTTTTTTTGTTTCATTATCTTCCTCTTTCAGGCAGGGACAAGAATGATAAAACTCATTAAAAGTCCTGCCTAACTCTATAAGATACTGCGCAAGAATATGAGGCTTGTACTGCTGTAATGCTTCTGAAATCTTATTTTGAAAACCAGACAACAGCATGACCAATTCTTTTTCAGAAGTGTGGGATAATTTGCTAAAATCAATATTAACATCAGGTATTAATCCCTCTGATTTCATCCTTCGCATAATAGAACTTGCCCTTGCATAAGTATACATCAAATAAGGGCCAGTGTCTCCTTCAAAATCCAAAATCCTTTTCCAGTCAAAAACAACATCATGAATCCTGTCATTGACCAAATCATAAAAAATAACAGCACCAACACCAACCTGCCGGGCAACCTTGTCCTTGTTTTCCAGATTAGGATTTTTCTCCTCGATTGTTTTCCTGGCCAAATCAATTGATTCATTCAGAACATCTTCCATAAAAACAATCTTTCCTTTCCTTGTGGCCATCTTGCCGCCATCAGGAGACAAATAAAAACCAAAATTAATATGCCTAAACTTGGATTTATCCTTGCCTAACAAATGCATTATCTCAAACAACATCCTGAAATGCAGTTTTTGCTCGCTGCCAACAACATAAAGAATCTGATATGGAGTGTATGTTTTCAAACGGTATAATGCTGCGGCAATATCTCTTGTCAAATAAGTTGATGCTCCATCTGACTTGACAATAATCGCCGGAGCTTCAAAACTCTCCAAAGGAACAATCAAAGCACCGTCGCTTAACTCAGTCTTCATTTTTGCCTTGACTAATTCAATAGCATCAGGAAACTTATCCTTAAAAAATGCCTCTCCATCATAAGACTCAAAATCCACACCTAATAAATTATAAACTCTCTGAAATTCTTCTAAACTCAAATCCCTGAACTTAGCCCAAAGCTTTATTGCTTCTGTGTCGCCGTCTTCTAATCTCTTAAACCATTTCTTTGCCTCATCCTGCAATTCAGGAGTTTTTTGCTTTTCTTCATTAAATTTAACATAAATGTCCAGCAAATATTTTATCGGTTCTGTATTTAATCTTTCTCTATCACCCCAAGTCAAATGAGCATATATTAACGCTCCAAACTGGGTTCCCCAATCACCCAAATGATTCAAACCCATTGGTTTGTATCCCTGAAATTTCAGCATGTTGTAAATCGCTCTTCCAATCATGGTGCTTCTTAAGTGTCCAATGCCAAAAGGCTTTGCAATGTTAGGATGAGAATAATCCATGCAGACAACTCTTTCTTTTCCGTCATCAGAACTGCCATAAGTATCCTTTTGTTCATGGATTTGCGTAAGAATTAATTCTGCAACCTTTGCCTTGTCCAGGAAGAAATTGACGTATGGTCCTGTTGCGATTACTTTTTCAACCAATACAGCGGGTTTAAGTTTATCTGCCAGCTCTCCGGCAATGTCTACAGGAGACTTCTTATACTCTTTAGCCAAAGCAAAACATGGAAAAGCATAGTCCCCCAAGTCCTTATTAGGAGGAATTTCTAATTTTATTTCTCCCTTGATTTCCTTCTTTAGTATGTCAATAACTTGTTGCTGGAACATATATACTGAGTAAAAGAAGTAGTTTATAAATGTTTTTTAATTCCCCAATGCAGAACTCTCAATCTTTCTAAGGACCTTGTCAACCAATACAAACAAATTGTGTTCTGTTAATTCTGATGTGTGTATCTGGCCATCAACTATCAATTTGGCATGCATTTCATGCTGATTATTCCCTACTGGCTTAATAGTAATTGCCAGTTTTTCCATGTTCTGCAAACGATCAGAAAACTTTCTTGCATAGTTACCTATAATCTTTTTAAGAATTATCATTGACCCGCCGTCGAGGTCTCTGAACCCCGTGAGCTCAATATTACCTCCCAACTGCTGTATATCTTCCATGGGACTCCCTGTTGTTATCATATAATAACAACCAATATTTAAGATTTTCTAATTATTCTCTAAAAAACGTAACCACTTGACAGTAATATTATTGCGAAAGCTTTAAAAGCAATACACTATTCCAAAAACCAATGAATGAAAAAAATCTTGCAGTGTGCCAAAAATGCGGAACAGAAATACAAAGTTTTTCTGCAATGAGAAAATGGTGCATTGAATGCAGAGAAATAATACGACTGCAGCAAGCAAGAGAAAGAAAACAAAGAAAAAAGAATTCTAAAAAATCAAAATAAAAGTTTTAAATACTACACAAACATTCTTTAGCAACATGAGCCTAAACATACTAGTCAAATCCTTCGGATGCAGTGCAAACATGTCAGACGGAGAAGCAATCAAAGGCATGCTGAAAAACGCAGAATTCAGAATAGTAGATGAAAACGCAGAAGAAATCGCAATGATCATACTGAATGTCTGCACAGTTAAAGGAGATGACAATGCACTGACAGAAATAAAAAAAACACTGGAAAAACGGCCGCACTGTTTTCTAATAGTCGCAGGATGTGTCCCTAAAAAACTTGCAAAGGAAATCAAAAAAATAAAAGAAAACGCAACCATCCTGGGAACACACAACCTAAGAGAAATCGTATCTGCAGTAGAAGAAACAATACACAATAATCCGCAAGTATTACTGGAACAAAAAAGAAAACCAAAAGTATTACTGCACAAAATAAGAGACAATCCAATAATAGGAATTATTCCAATAAGCAACGGCTGTCTTGGCAAATGTGCCTACTGCTCTGTAAGACTGATAAAAGGAAAACTATACTCCTACCCCGAGGACCTGATAATAAAAGAAGCAGAAAACTGCATCAAACAGGGATGCAAAGAGCTATGGATAACTGCACAAGACACCGCCTGCTATGGCAAAGACACAGGAACAAACATTACAGAACTGCTTAAAAAAATACTTGCATTAGAAGGAGATTTTTATGTAAGACTTGGGATGGGAACACCCCAGCATATAAAAGAAAACATAGATGAACTAATAGAAATATTCAAGCACCAAAAAATGTTCAAATTCCTCCATATTCCTGTCCAAAGCGGAAGCAATCCTGTCTTGAGAGCAATGAAAAGAGAATACACAATAGATGAATTCAACGAAATCATAAAAAAAATACGGACAGCAATACCAGACATCACAATCGCCACAGACATAATCGCAGGATTTCCAGGAGAAACAGAGAAACAATTCTACGATACTATTTTATTTCTACAAAACTTAAAACCAGATGTACTCAATATCTCAAAATTTGTTGCCAGGACAGACACTCCGGCAGCAAACAAAAAGGACCAAATACCGGGCGCAGAAATAAAACAAAGAAGCAAAAAAATAACTGACACGTTTGATTTTATCGGATTTGAACAAAACATAAAATGGAAAAACTGGGTAGGAGAAGTATTAATTGATGAACATGGCAAAGAAGGAACAATGAAAGCAAGAAATTTTGCCTACAAACCAATCATTGTTAAGGGAAAATATCCCCCGGGCAAAAAAATCACAGTAAGAATAGCAAAAGTCACAAAACATGACCTGCGAGGCGAAAGAATTTTAAAACTCAAAGAATAAAAGACAAATAAAAGAGGCAAAATGAAAAAAATAGTATTTATATTATTGATATTTCTTATAGGATGCGCTCCAAGCATAGAACTAAGCCAGGAATGCGCAAGATATGCAGATTACAATCAAATAAGCAAACTTGCTGGAATAAAAATAAAACATCCTGTAGCAGTAAAAGAAACAGAAAACGACTGTATTGCACAATATACTGTAAAAGACACCACATTTACTCTTTACTACTGGAAATACTCATCTGACAACAAGGCATATTCTAAATACAATCACACTTTAATCCACATATCCAATTGCAAAGGCAGCCTATGTGATTCATTTTACGAATTCCATTATATAGGGCCTCCTCGCGAATTAGAAGTAACATGCAAAAATGGAAAAATATGGATGAATGACGCAGGAAAAATAACTGAAAAAGAAATAAACTGCGATGTATTGAAAAATATCGGAAAAAATAACCAAAAAACCTGGAAATGCGAATATAACCAAATAATGGAGGAAAACTGCAATGAAAACACTAATTAAAAAAATAAAACAAAAAAAAGAACTGCAGACAATCGGCGATGCATACGTATTATCAACAATCAAAAAAATTCTTGCCCAAAATCCAAAACTCAAAAAAGTGGTTGAAGAAAAAAGAACCCGCTCAAAAGAATACAAAGAAGCAATCAAAAAGGTCAGGGAAAAATTAAGAACAGAATACGGAATGTTCTCTGAAAACCTCTCTGCAAGAGAACAAATACTAAACAAAAAAAACAAAAACCTTGCAAAAGAATTATTATCACTTCATCCCTCAACAAAAGAACGACTTGAAATGTACCCGCACATTTACAAAAAAATATTTGCAATAACCGGAAAACCAAAAAAAATACTTGACCTGGGGTGCGGAATGAACCCAATATCCTATCCATACATGAAAACAAAAGCAAAATACTATGCATCAGAACTAAATAAAAAAGACTGTGAATTCCTTAACAAATATTTCAAGATAACAGGAATAAACGGAAAAGCGTTTCCTCTCGACCTGAAGAAACCCCTGTTATTGAAAAAAATCCCTGCTGTGGATGTGTGTTTTTTATTCAAAGTGCTGGACACAATAGAAAAAAAAGGCCACAAACTTGCAGAAGAAATAATCAAAAATGTAAAAGCAAAATGGGTAGTTGCCAGTTTTGCAACACAGAAACTCGGAGGAAGACCGATGCAATACCCCTACAGAGGATGGCTTGAAAGAATGCTGGAAAGAATAGGATATGAATACAAAATCATAAAAGAAATAAATGAAATATTTTATGTAATACGCAAAGAGGTGAAATTATGGGATGCGACCCCAAAAAAATAACTCATAAAGACTTTGAAAAATTGGAACTGAGAACAGCAACAATCAAAGCAGCAAAACAACATCCAAAAAAACCTGAATATGTCCTTGTGCTTGACTTAGGTCCTGTTGAAAGAGATGTTCAGGTAGTTGCTGACTTAAAAGAAAGCTATAAAATAAAAGAACTTATTGGAAAACAATGCATTGCATTATTGAACATCTGTCCTGAAAAAACAGGAGGAATAGAAAGCACAGCAATGATACTCGTAACAATGCTAAAAGAAAAGCCAAGACTGATAAAACCAGACAAGAAAGTGCTGCCCGGAGTAAAAGTATACGGAATAATAGACAATGTATGCACTCATTTTGACTAAGAAGGAACAATAATCTCCAACTCAGACAATAAAGAATTTCTTTTTCTGGTAATTGTGTTTATTCCCTGAATACACTCCGTCTTTTGCTGTTCAAGACCTGCCTTATGACCATTCGCCCGCATAGAAAACTCAGAATATTCCTTTTGCCTAGACTTAATCTGATTCAACTTGGCCTGATACTCTGCCATACTGTCTTCATAAAACCGCGTAATTGCCTGGACTAAAACCTTTTTAGCATTTTTATCAGAATACTTCTTATGTTTTAAAAAAGAATAAATTTTTCGCAGGCTTACTCCACTTCCAATCCTATCAGCACACTCAATAATATCATCCTCTGGAATGCCTGTGAAAAACCGAGATATTTTATTTAAGATACCCATATAATCCTACTAAACAAATAGACTATAAAAATCTTTGTGTAATAGTTAGCTTTATAAAAGCCAAGACATATCCATTAATTGATGGCCAAGAAAAAGACAATAAAACAAGAAGATTCTACACAGCCAGAAATCAGCATAGGAATGATAGGCCATGTAGACCATGGAAAAACAACACTTGTCCAGACGTTATCAGGCAAATGGGCAGATACTCATTCTGAGGAAATAAAAAGAGGAATCACAATACGACTGGGATATGCAGATATATCTTTTTACAAATGCCCAAAGTGTGAAGAACCAAAATGTTACGGAGTTACTAAAAAATGCAAGAACTGCGCAAGTGACTGCAAACTAATGAGAAAAGCATCACTAGTAGACGCACCAGGACACGAAAGCTTAATGGCAACAATGCTCTGCGGAGCCACAATAATGGACGGAGCACTATTGCTTGTTGCAGCAAACGAAGAATGCCCTCAGCCACAAACACAAGAACACTTAATGGCTCTGGAAATGATGGGCGTAGACAAAATAGTAGTAATACAAAATAAAATAGATCTGGTATCACAAGAAAAAGCAATGCAAAATTATGAACAAATAAAAGAATTCCTAAAGGAAACAAAATTTGAAAACTCTCCGATAATACCTATGTCCGCACTTCACGGAATAAACCTGGATATTCTGGTACAAACAATACAGCAAGAATTTCCAACACCGAAAAGAGACTTAACCAAAGACCCAATAATGCTGGTTGCGCGAAGCTTTGATATAAACAAGCCAGGTTCAACAATAGACAAAATAAAAGGAGGAGTATTAGGAGGAACAATCAAACAAGGAAAATTACAGGTAAATGATGAAATAGAAATACTTCCCGGATATTTAGAAGGCAAAAAATGGAAACCATTAAAAACAAAAATAACAAGCATAATCGCGGGCGGTTCATCTTTAGAAGAAATAGGGCCCGGAGGAAGCATGGGAATCATGACACAATTAGATCCTGCAATAGTGAAATCAGACCAGTTAGTGGGAAATATAATAGGCCATCCTGGAAAACTCCCCCCTATATGGAATGAACTTGACTTAGAACCACACTTACTGGAAAGAGTAGTGGGAGCAAAAGACAAACTGATTGTTGAGCCGATAAAAAAAGGAGAATTCCTGATGCTTAATGTAAACTCAGCAGCAACAGTAGGAGTTGTTCAGGACATCAGTAAAAAATCAATCAAATGCCTACTAAGAAAACCAATATGCGCGCAAAAATCAGCAAAAGTAACCATTTCTAGACGTCTAGGTCAAAGATGGAGATTAATAGGGTATGGAATGATTAAAGAATAAAAAAAATTATTTCTGTTTACAGCAATACTGGCCTATCCAGGCAGTCATATCAACACAATTATTAGCACCATACCGGTATTTCATGTCATTCCAGCCAGCTTCATAAATATATCCTTTCGGCGCCTGGTCCTGAATAATCAATCCTTCACAACTGTCAAGCAAGCCAATAGCTCGCTGCGGTTCCCTGTTTTCCAATGCAGACTGAGATGGAACCCTGTCTTCAACCTTACTTAAATCCATAACTTTAACACTATCTCCTTTATTAACAAGAACAACTCTATCCTTATAATAAGGCATTTCAATTCCTTTGGTTGCTCCGCCGTAAACCTTTGCAGACATTACTGCAACCTGACCAGAAGGAACTGCATTATACATAGTAACAAGACCAACTACTGCGATTACTGCAACCAAACCGAATAACATATACGAATTTTTTTCCATTACATCACCTCATTACTAAACACAAGAAAAATTTTCAGTTTTTCTGTGCTCATCGGGCAAGCCCTCTGAGAAATAAAAAAAAATAATTTAATAATAGTTTTTTGGTGCGCCTTCTATTGCTGCTCCAACTTTACCGCCGGCAGTTCCTTTTCCTGACACTACATCCACATTCTTAGTACTACAGCACCAGTATCCGTTAAGATGTCTTGCATCAACACAGTTAGACGGACTAAACTTATTCAAAACATCCATGTACATAGATGTCTCATAATCCATTCCTGGAGGAACCTGGCCGTTTCCAATCAAGTCTTCACACTGCAATACTGGAGACTTATATGCAAGTCCTGCAGAGCCGTACATTTTCTGGCCCACCTTAATAACTGCATCACCACTCATAGCTGTCTTGAACAATAATACAAGACCTACTATTGCAATAACAGCAACAATACCCAGTATAACATATGATAGACTTTTGTTGTCTTTTTTTGCCATATTTATTTCACCTCTTCAAACCTTTAATAAAGATCTTCTGCATTACAGCAGTAATATCCGATCATATCTCTTGTATCTACACATTTATCTGTTCCAAAACGATTAACAGCATCACTAGGAGATGCTTCATAATCAAATTCTGGAGCTATCCTACCATACTGAATCAATGTCTCGCAAGACATTATCTCACCAGTAGAATAAGCCATTCCTGCACCACCGTATAGTTTTTGGCCTGACGTTTTTACTGCTACCTGTCCTGAAGGAGCTGCATTATATAAAACCATTAATCCAGCTACACCTATAACAGTGACAATTGCCAAAATTGCTAACGGATTATTCTTGATATCCATTGGTATTCACCTCTCTTTTTACCTATATAATACTAAATTAGTATACATTTTACAATACTAATATATAAATGTTTTGGTAAAATCCAATTTAAAGTAGAAAAGAAGAATTAAAAAATAAAAAATTAATATACTCCTAACTTGCTGGGTCTGCAGCACCAATATCCAATTTCTGTTGTTCCATCAACACAATTATTAGCACCAAAACGATTAACCATCTGATCATAGGTTGTCTCATATTCAAACCCTTTAGGTATCTTTCCTTCACCAATTAATCGCTCGCACAACATCACTGGCTGGGAATATGCCATTCCTCTCCCATTGATAAATCTCTGCCCTGCCGTTCTCAAAGCGACATTTGCAGTTGAAGTATCCTTATACATCGTATAAAAACCTCCAAGAGCAACAACAGTAATAAGAAAAAATGCCAAGACCGTAAGCTTGTGTTCATCCATAAAATCACCTCTTAAAAGTATTTTAACTGACTAGAACTGAACAACTATATAAATATTTCTTAATTATGCTTTAAAGCCGTGACCACCTGCGAGCAATTTCAGAAGCCAAATCTTCACTAACTTTAGAACGATCGAGAATATTACTGCGAATCATCTGCCTAACACGAATTTTCATTTCAGGTCGCATTCATATCACCCCGCAGTACTATTGATAGAACAAGTATATAAACTTTTTGATATATTAAGAAAAAAAAGAAAAAGCTTATTTCTTAGCTTTTCCTAATATTCTAAAAACTTTTGTTCCGCATTTGCCGCAAGTACCTTTCACTGCTTCCATACCGTTCTTCATAACGGTTTTTTTAGGATCTTTTATTTTAACCTGTTTTTTACACTTCATACATCTTCCTTCATAATCTGCCATTTAATTCACCCCAAAGAGTATTTTATGAGTGAATAATGCACTCTACTATATAAAACTTTCTTAGAAAATTATTCCACAAACAGCTTGTGCTTCTCTTTACCACTAACCTCATTCAAAATACGCTTAATTACGGCCTTTTCCGGATTAGGCAAGAGCTTAATACGGGTCTTTAAGTCTTTAAAGTCCTTAAACGGCTTATCTTTTCTTTTCTCAAGTATTTCCCACATGTGTTTTTTTCCCAAGCCAGGAATAAGCTCTAATTGATGCATACGAGTAGTTAATGGCTGCGCATTATTAAAAAAATCAACAAAAATCTTCTCATTCTTCATAACAATATCCTTAATAACATAATCAAGTTCATTCTTAGCAGTGGCAGTCAACTTATCCAAAGGAAGCTTTCCCATTATATGATGAATCTTATCTCTTTTGCCCTCTCCTATGTAAACCTCTTCATATGGCTGTAAAAAAATATCCTTCTTAGGAACCAACTCTAATAGAACAAATCTTGATTTTCCTATTGCCTGAACAACAGGTGTTTTCTTATGAGAAGGTCTTTTATCAAGCGGGTATCCATGCGGCAAGAAATCTAGAACAATTGCATATTCTTCTTTCATCTGCTGTTTTTCTTTTGCTTGTTCCATCGCTATAAAACCCCATGTTCATATTGCTACAAACCCAACTATATAAAGTAACCCAAAATAGATTAAGTATATAAACTTTATGCTTGTGAAAAGACTATTATGAGACTGATTAATCATTTCTTAGAAACAAAACTCTTAATAGTCTCAGCAATCTTCTTAATATCATCCTTTTTCAAATTCAGAGTATATCCCTGCAAAACAACACTAACATCATCCTCTGAAGAAGGCATAATACCAATCAATTTCTGAATGTGAAGCTCTTTAAGCCTTGAAATATTCAATTTCTCCAAAGCAGACTTGAGTTCAGCAGTCTGTTTTGCAGATAATTTAGCAATAGGATTCAAATAATCCATTGTTTTCTGGGCACGGAAATTCAACTCCTTGTCCCTTTTCTGAATCTTTTTTAACTCTTCCTTAACTGCAGTAAGATTTATAGGTGTTTCATTAATAATTTTATTCTTCATTTTGATACCTTCAAATGCACCGGATGCACAATAACCTCCTTGGGCTTATTCTGATCCCTAATCTGAACAACATAACAAGTTCCTTTTTTGGCCTTGACCACACCTCTATGGCCATAAAACCTTAAATGACAAGTACCTTTTTGATAAGCCGGCTCAGGCTTGATAATAACCTTATCACCCTCTTTAAATTTAGCTAAAAAAGAAGTAACACTAATCTTTCCCTTGTCCTTAAAATGCTTAGACATCAATCGACGGGTTTTTCTTCTGGCACTGCCTTTTCTTCTTCCCATAACTAAATTGAAGTTGGCACCTATTTAAAAAGGTTCTGTTTTTGA
>WJKI01000018.1 GCA_014729195.1 Candidatus Woesearchaeota archaeon | reverse complement strand
CTTCAGCCGTGTGCTCTCCCAGGCTGAGCTAACGATCTGGCCTAATGAGGATGTCTTCACTAGATTCCCATATGTACTCAGCCGAGCACAGATTATGGATAATTAAGCTATTTAAAACGTTTTCGGTTTTATTTACCCACTGGACATATTGACGTGAGTTATATAAATATATTCTTCTTCACGTTTATTATGATTGCATTAGTTAGATTAAACGATATGTATCAATTCTATAAATCAGAATATCGAGCAAATTTAATGATAAAACAATATTCAAATTGGTTTCCTGTTTTTCCTTCTGTTAAATTAGCCGGAATAATTGCAGATTTAATGAGTGATGGCCATTTACAAGGAGATCCAAAATGGAAAATAGATTATACTTCTAATTCTAAGAAAGAATTGAACCTTTTTGGTGATGAAGTATTTTCATTATTCCAGAAAAAAGGCAAAATTAGAACGTGTAATACTAATAATTATGGAACCATGAATTATGGTGTTAATTGTAAAATGATGGCACGAATTCTTAATTTATGCGGTGCACCATCTGGGGCAAAAGTTCTTAAAAAGTTTAATATTCCTGAATGGATTATCTCAGATAAAACTTATTTTAAGAGATTTATTTCTCGTTTATTTTCCGGCGAAGGCACAGTTGATCAGAAATATAACTTTATTGAAATACAAATGCATAAGTCAACCAATCTTATTGCGGATGGAAAGAAATTTTTTACCCAAATTAAAGACAACTTAGAAAAACATTTCGGAATTATAACAACTAATCCCTTTACAGATACTGTAGTTTCTTACAGAAAAGATGGCATTCAAACCAAACCGATACGATTAAAAATTAAAAGAAAACAAAGTCTTATTGATTTTGCAAAACATATTGGTTTTGAAGATAACAATAAACAGCAAAAACTAATAAAAGTTATTTCAAAATTCTAAAAATCCTTTAATTTCTTCATGCCAGTAATCAGCATAAACAGGATATTCTGGAGGTCTTTAATAGGGATTCTCTTCTGCTCTGTAGAATCCCTCTCCCTAATAGTCACATCATTATTATCCAAAGAATCAAAATCAACAGTAATACAAAAAGGACAGCCAATCTCATCCATTCTGGCATATCTCTTGCCAATACTTCCAGAAGTATCAAAGAAAACCTCATAACAAGAATTCAATAAATTATATACATCTTTAGCTTTTTTCATCAACTCGGGCTTATTAGACAATAAAGGAAACACAGCAGCACTCATAGGAGCCAAGAAAGGAGGTAAAGACAACAACACTCTTTTTTCATCCTTCTTAGTCTCTTCCTGATATGCATGATCTAATATTGCATAAAAAGTCCTGTCAACACCAATAGAAATCTCATAAACATGAGGAATCAATTTCTTTCCATCAGGATAAACATAATGCATATCCTGACCCGAATTTTCCATATGGCCTTTCAAATCATAATCAGTCCTGTAATTATTCGCAATCAATTCCAGCCAACCAATACTTGTCTTAACCTCAAAATCCCATGTCTCTCTAGAATAAAACGCACGGTCATCCTTAGAAACCTCTCTAAACCGCATGGCCTCAACAGGAATACCATATTTTTCATACAACTGCTGAACCCTGGCTAAATAATACGCAACCAACTTGCCAGAAACAATCTTTTCATCAACCAGTTTCTGCGCAGAAATTAATTCAATACCGTGCTTGCCTTGTCTTAACACACTAATCTCATAATCTTTTATTTCATCAAAATTCTCAATCTCATCAATCTTGTCAGGATCAAAAAAAATCTCTGTTTCCATCTGAGAAAACTCAACTGAACGCATCAAAGTCTGCCTGGGAGAAATCTCATTCCGGAAAACCCGGCCATACTGTGAAATACCAACAGGCAATTTAATCCGCATAGTCTTATTCATCCTTGCAAAATCAACAAAAATAGACTGGCAGGACTCAGGCCTTAAATAACAATCAGTCTTTGACTTAAAACCAACCAATGCCTTAACCATCAAACTAAATCTTGTTGTCTTGTCCAACCCCCCTTTACACTTCTTGCAACGGATATTATTTTTTTCAATTTCTGCATCATATTCTTCATTAGCCATAGCCTCAGGCAGTTCTTTCCCAGCGATTTCATTAATTAATTGATCTGCCCTAAAAACAGAACTGCATTTCAAACACTGAACAACAGGATCATTAAAATTCTTCAAATGACCTGATGCCTTAAAAACATCAACAGGCATAATCTGCGCGCCGTCAATCTCCAGAAAATTTTCTTTCTGAACAAGTTCTTTTCTCCACAAATCAACTACCTTTCTCTTTATTGAAGCTCCATAAGGACCATAATCAAACATACCCTTAGGAGCATTTTGATAAATCTCACTAGCAGGGAAAAAAAGACTTCTCCGTAATGCCAAATTTACAACATCTTCATATTTAGACATAATCAAAAGAGAAAAAAGAGTAATTTAAATAAGTTTTGATTCACAACCAAGGAATATTCACATAACCCTGATTATTCAGATACCACAAAATAGCGATTATTATAACAAGGATAATAATCCATTTTAACAAACTGCTTCTTTTTTTCGGCATTGCAGCCGCAGTCAAATCAACATTCGGTCTGGCCATTATTTATCACCTTTTTATGAATTAATAAAATTCTAGTATATATACTTTACTTCTTTACCGCAAATATTAATAACTTTGCCAAGGCCAACTCTTTTATTTTCGTAACCAAGATACCTCATCATCATCAAAATCAAACTCTTCAGCCATTTTAAACGCGATTTCCTGATTGTTCTGAAAAATTGCCTTTAAATACGGCAGAGTAGAATGCAAAGCTCTCCTTGTAGAACAATGAGTCTTCTCAGCAATCTTCTGAGCAATAGCCTTGCGCTTGGCATACTTCATATTAGCCTGCCAAATCTTAAGCAATCTCGTAGTCTGCTGATACTTAATATTAGACTTATACTTCTTTGTTTTAGCACTTGCAACACCAGCAGTCAACAACATATTAACATAAACCAAAAAATGCCAGTGCTGCCAACGCCTAATCCTGCCCCTAAAAACATCAGCCCGGCTAATATACTCATAAGCTCTTTTCAAATCCGCAGCATCAGTATATTCCTTAGGCATGTTATAATCCACCCATAACAAACATTTATCCAAATCCAAACCAACATCATTAAAAGCGGACAAAGCAATAACAGGATCTGAGTTCTTCAACACTTTAATCAAAGCATTTTCAATAGTTTCTATTTGATTTCTTTCTGACAAAGAATCAATATCTGCCTTTGTTAATTTCTTAGAATAAGTCAATGACTGTAAATCATTAATAGCCGCCCTTAAATCACCGCCGGCCCTTCTTGCCAAAGCCTTTAAAGCAGAATCCTCAAATTCAATTGATTCCTTTTCACAAATACCTTTTAAAACATTATAAATTTCCAAATAAGACAAAGAAGGAAATTCAATTTTCAAAGATTTATTTCTCAAAGAACTGAATTTCTTGTCAAAAGGATTATTAGCAGTCAAAATTACTGGAAAAGAAGTATTTGTTATAAGCTTAACTAACGCAGGAATCCCCCCCCTGTCCTTATTACCTGAAACACCATCAATCTCATCAAATAAAATTACTTTTCCCCGAGAGAATAAAGACTGTTGTTTCAAAGCATTGCCTAATTTTTCATTAATCTGATTAGCATTCCTGACATCAGAAGCATTAACCTCAACAACTTCCAAGTTTAACTCATTAGCCAAAGCATGAACAGCACAAGACTTACAGGATCCTGCAGGCCCGTATAATAAAGCAGCATTCTTTTTTTGTTTCTTAAAATCTTTTACGAATGATTTCAAAGATAACGCTGACTTTTGCTGAGGAATGTCTGCATGACATTTAGGAGAATATTTGATTATCCAAGGTTTCATAATATTTGAAAAGGGTTTCGAGTTTATATATTTAATTGAATTGCAGGAGATAGGTCGCAAACTTTAAAAACAACCTTATATTCGCTATTTACACAAAATAACGGAGGGGATTAATAGTGAGTGGAGAAGAACCATTTGTACACATATTAAGCAAACGAAGATTTGAAGCAGACGGAAAAAATTATGAATTAACACCCGAGGTAAAGCAAAGTGCATTGGGCGAGTATGGAATACGGCTTATGGGCGAAATAAGAAACAGGGAAGAATTTAACAGATTCTTTGTTTTTTTAGAGGAAAATTACCAGATTACACCAACTTCTACTGGAACACTAATATCTATGCCCCACGAAACAACACCTAAGCGGAAAACTGAATCAATAGAAGTATTGTTAGATTCTGAAAAAGGAGACCCAGACATACCCTTACTGCCTGAAGAAGATTTATCAGAGTCTAAACCAAAAAGAAGAAGAAGAGATTCATCACAAATAAGATTAAGAACCGAACTTTTTGACCCAAGATATAAATAATTAATTTTTTCTTTCTCTTCTTACAAAATCACCAATATCAAAGATATTCTGAACTGCTACTTTTTTTGAATCAAACCGGTTAATCATTTTCCCATAGCCCAAACATTCATTATGCTTGTTCAGAACAAGAATCAAATCATTGAATTTTTGCTGAGGATTAAATTCAGTAATGCTTCTTGCATAAATATGCTTGCCGCAGATAAACATCCAAGCACCCTTATCATTAACACTTACTTTATTTTTTGTATGCTTAGCTAATTTTTCAAGCAAATAAGAACTGGGAATAAAATTCTTTTTCTTCTTACCCAAATAAATACCAATAAAAGAAGTCTGATGTTTTGTTTTCCTTAAAATGGTCGCTAGCTCCGGCTGAACCAAATAAAACTCCGAACGCAATTTCAAAATATCATTTTCATCAAATAATTTCTCCCTTGTAAATTGTTCAATAAATTCTTTCATAACTTCCTCACTTTGGCTACGAAAAACCCTTCTGTTCGAGTCTTATTCGGCCAGAATCGTTTGCAATTCTCGATTTGTTTGTTTAATTTTTTACCAAAGACATTTGTTAATCCCTTATCGCCAATAATATTTATTTTTTCTAAGTTTACCTTAAAATTGTCAAGCATCCACTGCATATTAAGCTCATTTTCCTCAGGCTCCAAAGAACAAGTAGAATAAACAATAATTCCATCCTTTTTCAGCACAGACAAACAAGCGGTTAACAAATCCCTCTGTAACTCAGCCCTATTTTTTATTGTATTAATATTCCTATGCTTTCCAAACCAGTTTGGCTCTGTAACAAAATTGCCAGAACACGGAGCATCCAACAAAACCTTATCAAACTTTAAGTTCAACCTATCTGCTTTAATCGCATCCATATGAAAAACAATCACATTATAACAGCCCATGCGCTCCAGATTATTTTTTAACGCAGGAATCCTTTGTTTCTGCTTTTCCAAAGCAACAACAATTCCCTCATTATTCATCCACTGCGATATTTGCGATGTTTTACCACCCGGAGATGCACAACAATCCAACACTAATTCTTTTTTCTTAGGATTTAGTATTTCAACAGGAATCTGCGAAGCAGCCCCCTGCAAATAATAATAACCCAACAAATATTCTTTGATTGCACCCAAGGAAAATCTTGACTTATCGATATAATACCCATACTTATTGAAAGGAATCTTAGATACTTCTACACCTAATGAGTTTAGACGAGAAATCAAAGCTTTTTCAGCAATATTCAAAGTATTAACCCTAAAAGTTTGTCTTATTCCAACTGATTTTACAGTTTCACCCAACTGCTTATACCTATTCAAGAAAAAATTCATACCCTTTTCCATCTTGCGCCCTTAGGAGTATCCTCAAGAACAATTCCCTGCTTTTTCAATTCGTCCCTTATCCTGTCTGCTTTCTTAAAATCTTTTGCTTTTCTGGCTGCTTCTCTTTCATCAATCAATTTCTGAATAGAAGTATCAATCTTCCCTTCTTCCACAATAATAAAACCCAAAACAGAATCAAATAATTTCATTATCTTCTTAATTTCCTTAACATTTTTTTTGCTGAGAGACGGCATCACAACATTAATTTCCTTAACAAAATCAAAAACCGCTGCCAAAGCACCCGCAATCTCCAAATCATTATTCAAATTATCCTCAAAAGACTTAACTGCATTAACAACCGCCTTATTAACAACCTCATCATTGCCTTCCCCATTGCATTCATCCAGTTTTTTCATAAAATCCCAAAGCCGCTGCAAAGAACTCCTGGCAGCATCCAATCCCTTGAAAGTAAAATTAACCTGCTGCCGGTAATGCGTTGCAATCAACAAATACCTTACTGCCAAAGGATTATATCCCTTATTCAGAATATCCCTTAAATTATAAAAATTGCCGGCAGACTTGGACATTTTCTGGCCATCAACCAATAACCATTCATTATGAAACCAATAATTAACAAACTGCCTGCCTTCTGCACCCTCTGCCTGAGCAATCTCATTCTCATGATGAGGAAAAATCAAGTCAACACCACCACCATGAATATCAAACGGCTGGCCCAAATACTTGGAACTCATAGAAGAACACTCAATATGCCAACCAGGCCTTCCCTTTCCAATCTCAGTCTCCCAAAAAACATTACCATCCTCCTTTGTCCAGGCCTTCCACAAAGCAAAATCCCTAGGATTCTCCTTATCATACTCATCAGCACTAACCCTTCCTGAAGCTCCTGATTTTAACTGCTCTTCATTCAAATGCGCCAATTTGCCATACCCTTTAAATTTATTAATAGCAAAATAAATATCCCCAGTTTCAGTCTTATAAGCCAAACCTTTATCCAATAATTTCTTAATAGTCTTAACCATATCCTTGATATGCTCTGTTGCTCTAGGATATTTATACGCCGGCAAAATATTCAAAGTCCTTAAATCCTCAAAAAAACCATCAATAAATGGTTTAGTGAACTCTTTCAAGGATTTATTCTGCTCTTGAGAATCCCTAATAGTCTTGTCATCAACATCAGTCAGATTTTGTATGAATTTAACCCTGTATTTTTGATATTTTAGATACCTGATTAACAAATCACCTGCAACATATGCCCGGTAATTACCAATATGAGGAAAATTATAAACAGTAGGACCGCAAATATACACATTAACCTGCTTATCCTTAATCGGCCTAAAAACTTCTTTTTTCCTTGATAGAGTGTTATACAGATGAAATACCATGACAGGTAATAGTAAATAACAGTATATAAAACTTATCCTAAACCGGAGTGTCAGGCCTAATCTGCCTCTCCATGCACGCCAAAGCAAAGCTTTGCAGGCACCCGCAAAAAATTAAAAAATCTGCATTCTCTGGACTTCGCTTTGCTCGAGTCGACATTTGTTTTGAATTGACTTTATCGGCAAATAGACACTGCTTATTTCTTACAGACAAATACACAGTGGTCTTTTTGAAACGAAGAAATATCGATTTTTTGAAGGATGGTTAAGTGTGTTTTAAGTTCTTTTTCAACATCCTGGAAAACCTCTTCTGGCTTTTTAGCAAAATCAATACTTCTTGCTTTGACTGCTAGAAAAGCCAAACCGCCTTTTTTAAGAAAAGGCAGGTTTTTCAAGAAAATCTGAACCTGATTTTTCTGAGCAACATCCTGATATAAAAAATCTACATTTACTATATTATCTTTGTATTCTTCAGGTTTGTTTGCATCTGCTAATATCGGAGCAATATTATGTCTCTTTTCAGCCAAGAAAACTAAATCCCTTGCAACAATAGGAGCAGACTCAACAGCAAAAATCATTCCATTTTTGGTTACGTCGGATAAGTGTGAAACAGTTGTTCCTGTGCTTGCACCTAAATATAAAATAATTGAATTTTCTTTTAAGTTAAATTCTTTTAGTCCTTGTCTAATTGCTGCTGCTAACTTAGAATTAACAGGAGCAAACTCTCTAAACTCATCTTTTCCTTGTCTTATTAGTTTTTCACCATAAACTTGTTCGCCTGGCAACAAGTTTTTTGTAAAATAAATAGATTTTTTACCTTTATCTAGTTCAAATATGCCATTTAAGTTTGATTCTACAATTTTCTTTCTTATTTCTTGTCTCATTTTTTCTTAAATCTCTTATCTAAATCTTTTCTTAACTTATCTCCTATGAAGTTTCCCCTAAAAAAATCAACTTTTGCTGCAATTGATATTTTATCAGCCAAAACCCGCGCAACCCTTCCTTTTTCCTTATCCGAATGACGATTCATCAAAGCATGTGTTACAATAATACCATGCTTAGGACTCTTACCCTTACCAGAAATATGCCTGAACAATGCTTTTTCAGCGCCCAATAACTGAATAGTAGAAGAAGGCATTTCTGACAATCGTTCCAAAGAACCTGACAAAGACAATAATTTAGCACCAATTGCAGAGCCGGTGACTGCCAATAAATTAGGACAAACCTCTTCCATAACATTTTGGATATAATTCTCAATAGACTGTTTTTGAGTATATAACCTGTTTAATGATTTTGCAGTTTGGATGATTATGTTTAAATCTTCCTTATTTAGATTTGCACCCATTGAATCAGATTCTTTAAGGTTTAATTCCTTTAGTAATTCTTTTCTTTGTTTTTTTGATATTAATTCAACAAATTTTTCGTTAGACTTTATTGAATTAGAAAACTCAGGACAATACAAAGTATGCCAATCTCTTAATCTTTTTGTTAGATGGGCAGAATTAAGATTAATATCATCAATCATGTTCTGAGCTTGAATTATTAAGATATCTCTAGATACAGAATCCTTAATCTTCTGCTTTATCAATTTCAGGTTTTTTTGTCTAAGTTTCTGTAAATCCATAGAGAATTCTATATAATGGTGGTTTAAAAAAGTATGGTTTGAAAAACAAAGTTTAATGGCGTATCTAGACTAATGCTGCGCTACGTATGCTACGGTAATCTAATACTGCTACGAGCTGTCTAACACCAAACATTTTTTTAATCACTTCACTAGGCAGATTGATCCTCAAAATACCGCCAAAAACTTTATAAAAAGACCTAAATAAATATATACGTATGGCACTGCCTAAAAAATACGATCCAAAAACAAGTGAAGCCAAATGGGCCAAGTTTTGGGATAAAGAGAAAATATATGCATTTAATCCTAAATCCCGGGCTGAAATTTACTCTGTAGACACTCCGCCACCAACTGTTTCTGGAAAAGTTCATATTGGCCATGCTTTTTCATACTCACAACAAGACTTTGTTATACGATTTCAAAGAATGCTTGGTAAAAATGTATTCTATCCTTTTGGAACAGATAATAATGGAGTAGCAACAGAACGACTGATTGAAAAAACAAGAAAAATAAAAGCAAGAGACATGGATAGAGAGAAGTTTGCAAAACTCTGCCTTGATGAACTTGAAAAAAACCTGATTCCAAAATACGAAGCAGACATGAAAAGACTGGCAATAAGCTGTGACTATGATATCTTTTATACTACTATTGACCCTCATTGCCAAAAAATCTCACAAAAATCATTTATTGACCTTTATAATATTGGAAGAGAATATAGAAAAGATGCACCAGCAATGTGGTGCCCTGAATGTGAAACAGGAATAAGCCAGGTAGAATGCCGAGACGAAGAAATCCAATCAACATTTAATGATCTTGTATTCAAAATAAACGGCAAAAATCTGATAATCGCAACAACAAGACCAGAATTACTGCCTGCCTGCGTGGCTGTATTTTATCATCCAAAAGACAAAAGATATTCCTCTTTAAAAGGCAAGAAAGCAAAAGTTCCTTTATTTGATATTGAAGTTCCAATCATGCCTGATGAAAGAGCAGATCCTGAAAAAGGAACAGGAATCGTAATGTGCTGTACATTTGGAGACCAAACAGACATGGAATGGCAAAAAGCACATAATCTTCCAATCAAAGAAGCAATAACAAAAGACGGAAAAATGACCGCACTAGCAGGAAAATACGAAGGAATGACAATAAAAGAAGCAAGAAAAGAAATAATCAATGACCTGAAATCACAAGGATTGCTGATTACTCAAAAACCAATAACGCACGCAGTCAATGTCCACGAAAGATGCGGAACAGAAATAGAATATGTAAAATCAAAACAATGGTTTATCAAATATTTAGATCTAAAAAAGCAAATGTTGACTTGGGGAAAAAAACTAAACTGGTTTCCACCCCATTTTGTTTCTCGTTATAACAATTGGGTAAAAGGGCTACAATGGGATTGGCTGATATCAAGGCAAAGATACTTTGGAATACCCTTTCCAGTATGGTATTGCAAGGAATGCGAAGAAATTATCATAGCTAAAGAAAAAGATCTGCCTGTAGACCCATTAAAAGACAAGCCACCAATAAAAAAATGTCCAAAATGCTCGTGTACTGAATTTATACCTGAAAAAGATGTACTTGATACCTGGGCAACAAGCTCTTTAACCCCAAGATTGGCTATTGAATTAATGTCTCCGGCAATACAAAAAAAAATATATCCTATGAATATGCGACCGCAAGCACACGACATAATCACATTCTGGCTGTTCAACACCGTAGTCAAATCAAACATGCATTACAAGAAAAATCCATTCAAAGACGTAATGATATCCGGCTGGCTTTTAGACCCAAAAGGAAGAAAAATGAGCAAATCAAGAGGAAATGTAATAGAACCAACAGAAGTAATAGACAAGCACAGCGCAGATGCACTGCGCTTCATGTCAGCAGGAACAAAACTGGGAGAAGACCTGCCTTACCAAGAAAAAGACGTAGTAACAGGAATGAAAACCATAACAAAACTATGGAATGCATCCAAATTCGCATTCATGCATCTTCAAGACTACAAAAAAACAAAACCCACAAAATTGGAATTTTTTGACAAATGGATATTATCAAAACTGCACAGAATCATCAAAAATTCCACAGACTCATTTTTAAAATACGAATACTCACGAACTCGATTAGATGTTGAAAAATTCTTCTGGCAGACACTATGCGACAATTACCTGGAAATAGTCAAAGACAGACTATATAATCCAGACAAACGAGGCCAATTCAACAGGCAAAGCGGACAACACGCACTATATGAAACATTACTCGCTGTGACAAAATTATTCGCACCGATAATGCCTTTCATAACAGAAGAAATATACCAAGATTTCTTTAAAAAACTCGAAAAAGACAAAAGCATACATATTTCCAAATGGCCTGAACATGACAAAAAGATGATTGATTCCAAACTTGAAGAAGCAGGCGACACCTTAATTGAAATAATCGCAGAAGTCAGAAAAGCAAAAACAGCTGCAAGCAAGCCATTGAACTCTCCTACAACCGAACTAATAATAGACTGCAATCCAGCACTGCACAAATACATAGAATCCGCAAAAGAAGACCTAAAAGCAGTGACAAAAGCAGAAAAAATAGAATTTGGAAAGGGTGAAACAAAAATAAGAGAAGGACTTGACTTGACAATTAAGTTATAAATAGTGGTGGGAATGGATAAAATATACTTTTATTTAGATTGTTTAAAACCTAAATACTTAATTCCAAATTTACAATTAAAAAATATTTCAGATATTGATATTGATTTCTTAAAACAAATCGGAATAAAAGGACTAATCTTCGATGTTGACAATACCTTAGCACCCTACCATGGTACGGGTTTAGATCAATGTATAGAACAATCTTTTTTAGAACTAACACAAAAATTTAATTCATGTATTCTATCAAATACTTCTTCTGAAAGAAGAAAAAAATTAGAGGAGTACTTTGGCATACATGCAATACAAACACCAATTAAAAAACCATTTTCAGGAGCATTTGAAGCTGCGTTAGATTATCTTGAAACTAATCCATCTGAAACAGCAATGATTGATGATAGACTTTGGACAGGTATTGCCGGAGCTAATCAAGCAGGATTATTTACAATTAAAGTAGAACCATTAGCAATGATGTCTGAACCATTCAGACATACCCTGGTAAGAATATTTGAAACAATCGTATGCAAAGCATACAGAAAATAAAAAATATTACTAATTAACTCTTTTTCTTTCTAAAATGTAATTTCTTATAAATAGATTTATGCCTAGATAAGTAGTATAGTCCTGCAGTTGCTGCAGCTGCAAGAACCACATATGTTAATAATAACAAGAACCTGCCAAACAACCCAAAAATAGACAGATTATACAGAATTGTGCTCCGCAACAAATCACTGCAAACAACAAAAGGATTAAGCTCTGCAACTGCCATAAACCAATCAGGCATGCTCTCAATAGGAATAATAACATCTGAAAGGAACAGAAAAACACTGCCCAGAGAAATCGCTCCCAAAGTAGCAGTTTCTTCAGAATTAAAAACATAACCAACAATCATACCAATAAAAGAAAATAATGAAATAACAAAAAACAACAAAAACAAAGTATAATGCATACCAGACAACAATTCTGAAGAAAAGAACACAGAACCAATAGCCAAAATAATAATCAACTGCAATACAAGCAAGAGAAAACATGTAATAAAAGTGGCAAACAAATAAGTAAAACCATTAACAGGCGCCATGAAATTCCTGAAATACGCAGGAGATTTCTTTTCCAACAAAATCAAAGTAGGAGCTAAAAGCAAGGCAGTAAACATAATAATCAACACAATCAAACTGGGAAAAATATAATTCAAATAACTCTGCTCAGCAATAACCGGCTTAATATTAGTCATGATTGGCTGAACAACATCATCAGGATCCTTAACCTCAACAGAACGAACAATATTATCAATATTATTCAAAGCTCTCTGAACATCAAGCAAATTCTTTAAAGAACCCTCCAAAGCAGACCTTGCATCAGTTAATTCAACAACAGAAACATCATGCGCAGAAGCAATCTGATCCATCTGCGCCTTAGTCTGAGTAATCTTGCCAATCAAAGACTCAACCAAAGAACTAAACTCATTAAACTGCTCCTGAGCCAAATCAGTAGTATCACCCAATTTATCCTCCAAACCTTCAATATCCGACAACGTACTCTCAAACAAGTCCTTTAAAGTCTGTTTCTGTTCTCCAGATGCAGAACTTGCCTGAACAATATCATTAGCATTACCTATAAATTCCTTAGCATTACTTACTGCCTTTGTTCCAATACTCAAAGAAGAATCAACCCAGTGCTTGACAGCAATCTTCTGAGAAGCCAAATCCTTGGCACCAAAAGCATTAGGATCAAAATCCAAGCCCACCTCTTCCAATCTGACACTAACATCAGTAACTCTCCTTGTAACCAAATCATTAGAAGTGGTCAAATTAATAATCGCGGGCCTTTTCTCCCTGACCTGCTCACTGGAATATTCCAATGCATTAACCAAAATCGTAGTCAAATTCCTGCTTAACTCCATAGACCTCTCTGTAACCTCTTCTGTCATTGCATTAAGAACAGACCAGACAAGATTAATCTGAGAGTAGTCAACATAAAAATCAAGTTTATTAGCATTATCCTTTGCCATAGTAAAATCAGGAGAAAAAACAACACACGTATGAATCTCCCCGCGCTCAATAGCTGAACGACACTTATCTTCAGAAGGAAACCTAGTTACTTTAAACTCGGCATTAGTTAATCTCTCAATAAAAGAATTAGACAATTCATTGTATTGCTCGGAAAAAGTTCCTACTTTAACAGCATATAAATTAGTGTTATCAAAAGCAATACCTGCCAAAAAAATAATGATTAACGGACCAAGAATAACAATCAAAGCCGAAGCCTTAGCTCTTATTAATAATCTAATATTCTTTTTAACCAAAGTTGCTGTATTCTTAATAAACTTTTTCATTGTACCAATGCCTCAAAAGCCTCTTTTAAAGACGGTCTTGCCAAATCCAAAGAAATGATAGAATCCCTGTGCTTGCCTACTATCTTAAATAAATCCGACAATACTTTCTTAGGAGTTGATGTATACAACACCAATCTATCGTCCACTATCTTATGTCTTGCAATAGCAGAATGCTTTGACAGTTCACTTAAAATAGTATCATAAGAACCTTTTGCAGTCCTTAACTGAATCTCAAAATTAGTAGTATACTTATTCTTAATATCATCAATATTCCCTATGAAAGAAATAGTCCTATTATTCAAAACAGCAATTCTTGAACAATAATTCTCAATCTCATCAATAAAATGCGAACAAACAATCACCGTTGTTCCTGTCTTGTTAATATCCTTAATAATTTTCCACATCTGCCTTCTCAGCAAAGGATCCAAATCAGCAGTAGGTTCGTCCAACAATAAAATATTCGGTTTGTGTATCAAAGCACATGCAATATCCAAACGTTTTTGCATACCTCCGGACAAATTGCCTGCCAAAGTGTTTTCAAAACTTGTCAATTTTACCAAGTCCAGCAATTCCTTGGTTCTTTCATAAATCTGCGCAGTAGTCATATCAAACAATTCACCAAAATACGCCAAATTCTCCTTAACAGTTAATTTAGAATAAAAAGAAGGATATTGAGTAGAAAAACCAAAAACAGACTTAATAACCTCGGGAAACTTGTAAACTGAAACATTATTTCCAGTAGGTGTTCTTACCACGACATCCCCAGCATCTGGCTCTAAAAAACCAACCATCAAATTCATCAAAGTTGTCTTGCCAGCTCCAGACAAACCAATAATACCAAAAATCTCTTTTGGCTTGATAGCCAAAGAAACATTACTCAAAACAGCACGATTATTAAACGCCTTGGAAAGGTTATCAATATAAATTGCAGAACCAACCAAAGAAGAAGATGTTTTAATATGTTCATTCACATGCTCATCAACCATGTTTTTAGGCCATCCTGCCTTAACAAGATCCTGAGGATTACTCAAATCTATACTATCATCTACCATATTCCACTTATATATAGTCAGTTTTAAAAAAAAGCGCTATTATTCCTTGGTAGTGAATTAACAGAGTAAGAAATTTATAGTAGAAGCGCTAAATACAACATATGCAACACGAAATATGTATACAAACAAATGCAGAACAAGAAATAATAGACATCACTGCACAAATAGAAAAAATGATTAACATTAAACAAGGAATATGCACAGTATACGTTCCCCATGCAACAGCAGCAATAATGATAAATGAAAGCGCAGACCCAAACATAATGGAAGATATTTTAACTGCTCTTGACAAAATAATCCCTGCAGGCAAATGGAAACACGATGCAATAGACAACAACGGAGCAGCCCATATCAAAGCAGGACTTATCGGACCGTCAGAACAAATACCCATACTTAACGGAAAATTAGGACTGGGAACATGGCAGGGAATCATGCTATGCGATTTTGACGGACCCAGAAAAAGAAAAATAATCGTGATGGTACAATGAACTGCGAAATGTGCGGAAAAGAAGGAGAATTATTCAAAACAATAATAGAAGGGACTGAACTAATAGTTTGCTCCTCCTGCGCCAAACACGGCAAAGTGCTCAAATCATTGCGACCGATCATTGAAAAGAAAAAAGAAGAGAAAAAAATAATCAAAGAAAAAAAACCAGAAATAACAGAAAAATTAATTTCCGACTATGGACGTAAAATAAGAAAAGCGCGCGTAAAAAAAGACATGACACAAGAGAAATTCGCCCGCCAACTCAATATCAAAGAATCTTTGCTTACTAAAATCGAAAATTCCTCCTTTAAACCGTCAATTCCTCTTGCGCGAAAACTCGAGAAATTGCTTAAAATAAAACTAGTAGAAGAAACTGCAGAAGAAAAAATACAAATTACCAAAGGAGAAACAGAAGCAGTGACTATAGGAGACTTAATCAAGTTCAAATAAAGGATTTTCATACACTCTATAATAACATAAGCCATAATTCTTACTGAAAGTTGTCCTGAAGTTATTGTTTAAGTATTCAATTGTTTTGTTTTTATCGGATTTGCATCTTTCATTAGTAGGATAACACATAATTCCTCCGCCGCAATTATCCATGAAAACATACTGGATTTTATGATTGTTAACTGTCAAATATTTGTAAAACAAAGTTGAAGCATCACTGTTAAAGTCTGTGTAATATATCTTCTTGATTGGAACGTCTGAATAAATAGCTATATTGGGATGACTAGTCCATACTTCACCTATCGACTGTTTGTTTTTCAAAAAACTCAAATATTCCACATTGTATTCAGGATTTTTAGCTAATTCTTTGTTAATAATAAAATTTGCACCCTGAAATACTGAAAAACACAATAAAATTAGTGTGATTAACATAAAAATCCGGTTTTTCTTAGACTTTTTTAGTTTTTTATAATAAGTAATTTTTTCCAGAACAAAAACCATTCCCGAACCAGCAAACATCGCAGCAAAAGGCATAAATAAAGTTAAGTATCTATAATCCCTGCAAGTTAACTGAGTAAAGTATAATAACGGAAGGAACAAAAATAAAGCAGGGATTAGTTGTTTAAATCTGTATTTTCTCAGAAATAAGTATAATCCCGGTATTGCAAACAAATGAAACACATTTTCAGTCAATAATTTAGTAAAATAAAAAGTCCAGCCAAATTTTCTCAAAAAATTACAACCCATAACCTGAGTAATCACAATACTGCCATCAATTAAAGGCAATAAAGGATCCCCATACATTAAAAAATTGAAAATGAAAAAGATCATGGCAGGGATTAAGAATCCGGTTATTGTTTTACCTGTGTTTTTAATTTCAAGTCTTAATAGCAAGACAAATACTAACGGAACTATGAACATTGCAGCAGGAAATTTAGATATAAACGCCAATCCTATTACTAATCCAGTTACAAAATAATATTCTTTTTCAAATAAATAAATTGCTAATAATATTAGGAATAACACTAATATTTCATTATAAACATGAAAAGTCATCTGAAGTATAATTGAACTGAAAGCGAAAATAATTGAAGCTAAAATTGCTGCTTTTTTTGTGAAATAATGCTTTGCTAATAAGTAAAATAAGAATAAGGAAGCTGTGTTTAATATAAATTCAAATATTTTGCCGAAAATGACTGGATTTAGTTTTGCAAACCAAGCAAAACCCAGAATTACAGGCAGGAAAACCGGCCTGATATGCTCCCATAAGCCGGCATTACCTAATGAGAATAGATATTTGCCCATTCCAGTGTATACTGCTGCATCCCACCAAATTTCCTTCACACTTAAAGCAAAAACAAGCCGTATAACTAAAGCAATGAAGAATAAGTATATGAAAAACCGATTATCCTTCCCCCAACCCATATATCATAAGAAGAATATAGCATTTATTAATGTTGTGCATCACCTAAATATCGGATTCAAATCGCCAAAAGTTACCTGTTCTGGATATTCCTGCATAATCATATAACCATATGGATAAGGCATACTGTGAAACAATATGGCTCTTCTTTTCTTATCTTCATCAAGCCATTCCTTAACAGCATAATAATCATCAGAATCATAAACCCTCAAACCTGCAGCAGTGGCATTAACCTCCCTTGCCTTATCCAAAACAAAATACATCTCATCAAAATCATCAACATAATAAGTATACACATTCAAAGGATAATGCTTCTGCAAGATACCAAAATACCTTGAAGGAGTATCATAATAAGAAAAACTATATTGTGTAGAATTAACATCAGTAACAATAAAAGTCTCATTTAAGTCAAACTCTATGGGCCTGCCACCGATAATATCAGTATATCCCTGATATTTAATAGGCGGATTAGGAAAAACATCAACATCAGCCCCCAACAACAAAGGAAAATACTTATCTGTAAAAGTAACAGTAGTAATACCCTTATCACTCAAATATTTGGCAGCTTTAGCCTTGCCAGGATGATCACCACAACCAATTACAACTGTCGCATTATTCCTAACTGCCTGCTCAACAAGCATGCTAATGCCATGAGTATCAACAATCAACACAACATCCTCTCTTAAATACCGATTAGTAGGATAAGAAACCTTATCCCAAGGAACCTCAAAACGAAAAACACCATTCTCATCAGGAGCATACCACTTATCATTCAACTTAACAACAATAGTCCCGGAAGCAGTCAAATGCTTAAAACCAACCTGTCTTAATTCTTTAATCCTGGCGCCTTCGTGCCAGCCGATATCTTCTCTTAAATGCTCCTGACTCAAGGTCAACCTCTCTGAAAACACAGACAACAATTCCTCCCTGTCCAGCTCATACTCAGTTAACAACTCCAAACGGTCAACCTCATAAAACGGAGAAAAGAACAACTGATAACTCAACCAATCCCTGTTAACCCGATCAACCTGAGAAACCAAAACATCATCAGCAGTCAAAACCCTCTTTGACTTTCCAACAACCATCTTAGACACATTTTTAGGAAAATCAGGAGTAATATTCAAGTCAGAATCATCAAGCTCAAACTTAATCTGCTGATTCAAAGCCAGCCGTTCGTCCAGCTTGGCCCTGAAATTATTACCAATTTTCTTCCATAAATCAGACGCTTTTAATAAATACTTTCTTCTATTTTCACCACAACCAATAGAAGCAATAGTCTCAAAAAGAACTGCTCTTTCCTCATCAGAATCAGTTTTTACCTTTTTATAATAATCCAAAGAACTACATAACAGAGTATCATTTTTCAAAACCCTGCCCAAAACCAAAGAAATGTCGCCTTTTGCAAAAGGAGATATGTCCTCTTCCAGCAAAGCAAAGGAATTGCTAATAAATTTTTCCCTGTCAATCTCCAAAACCTCCAGAATATAACTAAAATTAATTGCCTGACTATAAATATCAACACGATTAAGCTTTTTCTGAACAAGATTACTAAGATCTTTTTCATACACCAAACCTTCGTGCTTTTCATCCCCTACAATGATCGCAGGAGCTTTATCAACCTCATGCTGCTGAACAAGCATCTGAACCAACGGCTCATCCTCATAATCCTTGTCGATAGACAAGACAACAACATTATCCTCAAATTTCCTACTAACTTCCTGCAAGATAAAACCCTGCCTCTCGCTCGGATAATGATCAATCTCATAAAAAAACAAAACAGGAACATACGGATAATTACACTCCTGATTAACTTCAGAAATCAAACTTAAAAACTGCATTTCCAGCAAAAAATACTTTCTTTTCAAATAATCAAAATCCTTCCTGTTAAAAAAAGAAAAACGAGAATAAGAACTCAATTCAACACCAACCTCATTAATCTCTTCTTTTAAATCAATAACTCTTGAATTCATAACAGAACACCTACTGCTGTCAAAAACATCAGAAAACAAAGCCTCAGCCAAATACGCATCAGTGCTTAATTCATGCTGATTAATGACCTCCACAATATTATTCAAACGGATGAAATCAAGACCATAATTAAACAAAATGCCAAACGCAAAAATAACTACAGTCAATATCAAACTCACGACCAAAACATTCCTAGACTCCATTCTCATCTACCAACAACTTTTTTAACTCATCATATGAAGTCAAGCCCTCTTTCTTGAATTCATAATCAATAATCAAACTCGGAGAAACCGAAACATCATAATACTGCTCCAAAAATACAATCTCAGAAGAATATGCCCTCTCAATTGCAAAAACATGAGCACCGAAATCCTTAACAATCCTATCCAAGATTTTACCCTGCTCTAAAGAATCAGGATCATTCCTGCTAAAATAAAACAAAATAACTTTTTCATCAGGATCGCATTCCTCTTTCAATTGATGATACAAAACAAAAGTTTTTATCTGCATCAAATGATACTTTCTCTTGAGAAAATTATAATTATACCTTCCCAAATCCTCCTGGGCAGTAGGAGACGCCAATAATTTCCCCAATTGCCATAACTCGCTTGACAAAGAAGACAGCCTAATTCTAGACAAATCGCAATTCTTTTCAAACCCAGAAAATAATTCCTGTTCGATAAGATAAGATTCAGTACTTAACTCGCTGTTACTTATAATCTTATTAATTTCCTTTAACTCAGGATTAGACAAAGAATTACCCAAAATAATGCCCAAACTAAAAACTAGAATCAAAAGCAGTACAATTGTAAAAAAAAATCTCTTTTTAGCCATTCAAACCGCCGTTATATGAAAACTTCCATATCTCACAATATTCATTATGGTATCTTCTTTTAAAAGTTTCGCTGTTACCCAACAGAAAATGCAGTCCCTGATCTTTTTTATCCCAAATATTGCCTGCAAACATATCCTTATGAATCAAAATATAACTGATATTATTCTCTTTGAACAATTTCCTTGTTTCCCTGATATCCACTGAATTCCAGATTGTTTCTGCAATACCAACATTGACTGTGCTAAACTCATTGACAAAAACCGGCTTTTCAGCCCAAAACTCTGCGAAAAACCCATCTTTTGCACTTGTCAAAAAAAGACCACTCTCAGGAAAAAATCCTGAAGCCTGCTCTAAACAATTAACTAAGTCATCATTTGGAGGCAATTCACTCAAAACAACTGCATGAGACAAGGCAGCAAACAAAAAACCACAAAAAATAACAAGCAATGCAAAACCTCTCAACCGCCGCAAATGCCATTTTTTAACATATAATACATAAAAAGCAGAACCTGCCAGAATCGAAATAAAAATATTTGCATATACCAGCCATAACCTAAACATAAAACATACAATCAATAACATAATCATAGACAAATACAACCGGTATAATCTCTTCTTATACCTCCAAACAAAAAAAAGACCAATAATAGACAATAACAAGGAAAAAACACTAAACCCATAAATGCCCCCCAAATCAGAAAGAATTTTATCAGAAGAATAAAAAGAAATCCCCTGAATAAAATAAAAAGGAAGATGAAAACCTATCAAAATTAAGAATAAAACAAAAAAGCAAACATAAAAACGACCAAAATTCTTCTTGTTATGCAAACAATACATAAATAAAATAATCAAAACAATAAACAAATCCAGAATTCCTATTAGCGCCAAAACCGCGAAAATAAGCAAGGAAAATAGCCATATTTTTGATTTTTTAACAAACAAAAACATCCCAAGAATCAAAAGAAAAACAGCCAATGCCCGCGGAGTTGACAAAGAAAAAACAGAAATAAACATGGGCGAAAAAATAAAAACAAACAAAACAAAAAAAGATCTCAGATACTTGAAATTAATAGAAGAAAAAAACAAATACAGAAAAAGCACTGACAATAAACCAAGAACAACCGGAAGAACAATTGATGCAAATTCAACCGGAATTAACAAACCAATGCCTGCCAATAAAAAGTGATACGGATTGGGCTTATATTTTCTTCCATACAAAGGATCCTCAGCAACCCATCCTGTTTGTATTATTTCTGAAGCCATTCTCGCGTGATAATGCGATTCAGAACCCATAAAAACATTATTGTCATTTGCAAACCTGAAAAAATAAGGCAAAGGCAGAATAAACAAAACTATAAAAAACAATATAATCACTGATTGTTTATTGTCAATCATCCTACCACCTTTAACATACAAGATTCCAGTTTATGATAAATACTTACTTCATCATTGCCGTATACTTTCTCAAAACACTTGCCAGAAGAAAAATAATCCAGGAAATTGATATTAAAAGTTCTTCTTGCCTCCGAAGAAAGATAGATATAATCTGCATCATACTTATTCATCAAATCAACAACTTCAATCTCAAAAGAAGAAATAAAGATTTTTTCCACATCCTTTAACCTTTGCTCAACATCATTATGCAAGAAAAAGTAAGAATCAACAACATTCTTTCTTTTGGCAATTGCAGTAATCAGATTTCCCTCCCTTACCGGAGCAACAACAACCGCATTCTTGTCAGTTTTATCCCTTATCCATCGCAAAGCATCAATCTCCTCTTCAGAAATATAACGATCCACCGCATAATCAGCCAATGCCCAAGAAGGAACAACAGAAGAAACAATAAAAACACAAATTAAAAAACAAACAAACAACGGCAGAAAAGAAGAAGCTCTTGTCTGCTTTATATATAATACGAACAATTTAAAATACTGCGCAAACAATAAAACAAGCACCAAACCCAAAAACATCAAACCAATCCTAAACTCAATCAACCTTAACCACAACAAAAAACCAATTACCAAAGCAAAACTGATAAACAAATAAACATCTTTCCTGTTTTCCTTAAACAAATACCTGAAAATCAAATAAATCCCATAAATCAAAGGTATTACTCCCACCATATAAATCGCTTCCAAAGCATTAATACTAGAAAAATGCTCACTCAACAAACTCGCAGGAATATTCTGCCAAATAACAGAATATCCATGAAACAAAAACAGCTTTTTATACAATATAAACTGAGCCCACAACACAAAAAAAACAGAAAATAAGGAAATCTCCAGTTCTGCACCCTTTTGCCGGACATTACCCATAATCAAAAGCACCTGATAAACCAACAAGCCCAAACAAAAAACTAAAACAAAAGGATGAAGAAAAGACAAAAAAACCAAAACAAGAATATACCAATACAAATTAGACTTGATATTCATAAACAGATAAACCAGCAACAAAATCAAAGGAAAAACCAGAGAATAAACAGAAATGTTATTCAAATCAGCAAAAAAAATCGGAACAAAACCAGAAAAAAAAGCTATGAAAATGCCAATCCCCCTGCTTTTCGTGAGTTTGTTAGCAATAAGATATGCAAAAAAAACAGTAGAAGCAGAAAAAATATTAGGAATTAACTTTGCCGCTATATTTACCGGCATGAACAGTGTAAAAAAAGCCACAATATAATGAAAAACCGGTGAAAAAATAAACTGATTGGCTCCATAAGACAAATCATCATTAAATAAAGGCAGTTTAGTTTCTTTTATATGCTCAATCTGCCGCAAATTAAAATAAGCATCATCAGAAGAAAAATAGGGTGTTGAAAAGGCAAAATACAATCTCAAACCTAATACTAACAAAAAGATTATGAATAAAAGCACCCCACCATACTTCTTGAACATAAAGTATATTGTCTTAGGAGTGTTTATAAAGATTACTATCGAAAACATTCCGATTCTTGAGAGGAAAAGTATATAAATAATATATGTATTGAATATTACTATGGACGGAGAAAAAATAAGCACAGGAAGCCAAATTTTAGACAACTTCTTAGAAGGAGGATATGAAAACGACGCAATAACTACATTATACGGGCCTTCTGGAAGCGGAAAAACCAATTTAGCAGTAATCGCAGCGGTTTCAGTGGCATCCAAAGGCAAAAAAGTAATCTACATAGACACAGAAGGAGGATTTTCAGTCACCAGATTAAAACAAATGACTAAGGACTATAAAAAAATACTTGGAAATATCCTATTTTTACAACCTACTACCTTTGAAGAACAAAAAAAAGACTTTGAAAAACTCAAAGACATAGTAAATGATAAAATCGGATTGATTATCATTGATACAATTGCAATGCTATACAGATTAGTCCGAGTACAGGATGTACAGGAAGTCAACCGCGAACTTGGAATACAAATAGGATATCTAACTGAAATCGCGCGCAAGAAAAAAATACCTGTGCTAGTAACAAACCAAGTCTACACCTCATTTGAACTGCGAGACAAAGTAAACATGGTAGGGGGAGACCTATTAAAATACGGCTCAAAATGCCTCATAGAACTACAGGCAGGACACACAGGAAAAAGAAGAGCAATATTACGCAAACACAGAAGTATAGCAGGAGAAAAAGAAACATGGTTCAGAATAACAAATAAAGGACTGACTTCTCTTACTGAAAATAATTAATCTTAACAAAATCCAGCAAAGTAAAAGCTGCCCAAGCAATATTCAGAATAATAAAAGGAATACTATTAATCTGAAAAGAATAATATGCCAATGACAAGGCTCCCACCATATTCATTGCCAAATAAACAAGATGCTTTTTATCCAGCACATTAAAAAGATTCAATAAATAAGCAACAAGAATAATAAATGTGCCAGTAATGCCCCAAATCATTCTTCAGTAAAATCCTCCACAGTAAACTTAGGCTCCCCTTTTAACATGCCCTTGTTTTTCATTAGCTCCCTGGTTAAAATATAAAAGAACAAACCCAAAGATTTCTTGCCCTTATTATTACAGGGAATAACCAAATCCAAATCATTGGCTTGATTATTAGTATCACATAAAGCAATAACTGGAATACCCACTGCCAAAGCATCTTTCACTGCATTTCTATCAGGCCAAGAATCAACAACCAAAATTATTTTCACTTCCAAATAATTATCCAACTGCGGATTAGTCAAGATTCCAGGAGGGTATCTTCCTGCAAACCCCTTCACACCTGTTAATTTAGAGAATGCCTTTACAGCTTTCCATCCATTTTCCCTTCTGCAAACAATCAAGATATCTTCTGGATTATATCTGGACAAGAAATCTGCTGCTATCTTTATTCTTTCATCAATCTTTTGCAGATTTAAAACTGACAAACCATCTGTTCTGGTTTTATAAATAAATCTCTCCATATACTTAGTTCTGAATTTTGTGCCAATATGAATACCTGATTTCAAATACTGGTCCTGCGATACTAAAAAGCTTTGATTTTCTGCCATATTATATCCCTCTGCTGTATTTTTTATAACCTCAACAGCCATTGCCAATAATCCAAGCCGGCTTATCAGCGTCGGTTATAGAGAATAGAATATAAGAGTTGTTTATAAAGGTTGTGTTTCTATCACTTCATACACCGGCCCTTCTTTAGTTAGTTCACTCTTGTAAAGTTTTATTTTATTGACTTCAAATTCTACTTCTTTTATCTTGATCTCTTTTAACTTGTTAATATAATCACTCTTGTTTTTCAGAAACTTG
>WJKI01000017.1 GCA_014729195.1 Candidatus Woesearchaeota archaeon | reverse complement strand
TTATTTTTCAAACATGTTTTTAATAAAATTAACCTCATCATACACGAATTTTTTACTCTTGATTTTCATATCTTCTTCAATAACAATCGGCACTTTTAATTTAAATATTGGTTTAATAGAAAATATAAAGTCCTTACTAACTACTCTCAACGATTGATGATCCTTTTTTCTATAAGTTCCGCTAAGATGAACCTGTGTTATCTTTTCTTCAAAAGCTTTGATTAATTTTAGAGTTTCATGCTTAGACCATAAATATGCATGAGAAACATCAAGACAAAGACCTATTTTTGGATATCTCCTGAAAATCTTTCGTAAATCAGCAATTGTAACTTTTTTCTTTTTAACCAGATTTTCAGTAGAAACCTTAAAATTAAATTTATTCAGAATATCCGGAGGAGGCAAATCTTTAGGGTGTATGATTACATTTTTAGCATTAACTTGTTTATATAACTTGGCAATAATTTTTAATTGTTCAATTATTTCTTTTTTGTTATACTTTTTCCCGACCAATTTAAAAGGGGCGTGGATAGTCACATAATCAAGATTTTTTAGCCATTTTTCGTTTTCTTTAGATAACTTAAATTTATATAATTGTTCTTTTGAAGAAAAAGTTATTTCTACTCCATCTATTTTAAGTTCTTTTACATACTTAATCAAATCATTTCTGTTCTGTGATTTTCCCCACCGCCACAAGGTTCCTAATGCGAAACTAATAACTCTTGTCATATGCTCTACTTAACCTCAACCATCAAAGAATACATCTTCTTTGTGTAATACTCTGACTTGTCAGTTGAGAACTTAAATGCATCTAAAGTGCACAAATTAGGGTCAACTGCTCCGGAATCAACAAACACGCAGACATTAAACAAATACGTTCCAGGAACAACAGCCTCCCCTTCTGCAATGTTAAAACCAGGACGAACAGCAATAGGCAAAACCTTTAACTCATTAGAATCCAGATAAAAACCATTCATATCATACAACAACCAATTAGAATTAATATATTCCCTGTAAGATTCATCAACAATAACTTCTCCTAAAGAATCAATAGCCTTGTTAAACGAAACAACCAGATTAAAACCCTTCATGTCACCAATATTACGAACACCCAGCCCAAAAGTCTTACTCTCACCAATATCAACTTCCTTCATGTTAATAGGTAAGGCAACCAAACTTCCCTGCTGCAGTAAAGATTCAATCTGCTCCTGCGTAGAACGCTCAATCTCTGCCTTTAACTCCTCTGCCTTGTAAAAAAATTCCTTAATAAAATAAATAGAACCCACGAAAACAATAATAACAATAATCAAAGTCACGATAAATGTTGCAGACAACTCAAAACCTTTTTTATTAAACATTCTCAACTACCCGGATTAATAACTGTGATTTTACCCAAAGACTTTCTGAAATCATTCTTAACAGTCTGGTCACCACGATTAAACTCATACCAAACAGCCAAATTCAAAGTCATGCTCTCCTCAACACCTGAAATCTCAGGAATCTTAACACTAACAGAAGCGGCATCACCAACATTAGACAAGCCAATATTGGCAAAAGTATGAGCAATCTCAGAAGTGCCCTCAAACAAACGGACATCAGTAATCCTAATCTGAGAAACATCAGCATTCTTGTCATACAAAGAAAATTTCAAAACAACAGAATCATCATCAAGATTAAAAGGATAATTAAACTCAAAATTATTCTGCAAATGAAAATAACTCAAGTCACGATCATCAAAAATACTCTTTTTTTCCTGAGAAAAACTTGCTCTTAACCGAGCTTTACAAACATCATCAACACAAGAATAACTCATGTAATTGCCAGCAGGACCTGCACAAGCACCACAATCCACTTCACAAGTACACTTGTTCTCACCAGGCTCACAAATAAAATTACCACACTGGCCTGCAATCGGCTTATGAACACAGAAAAAATCAGTTGCCTCACTGCAAAAATCCTCAGTACCAGGATTATCATCATCGCAGGATTCAGGACAAGAATACTCTGACTCAGGCATGACCCAAACAAATTTGTTCAAACCTGAAAATCTCACAGGAAAACTAGAAGACTTCAAACTTCTCTTGCCAGAAGAAACAACATAATAATCAATATACATATTTAATTTAAGATTATTCAATTCACCAGAATTCTCAGCAGTATTCAAGTCTAAAATCAAGTCTTCCTCAACATCCAATTCCAAACGCAAAGGCCGATTAACAGGAGCATCAAACAAAGTAACCTTTCTCCTGTCAGCAGTAATACCTGTAAGTTCAATCCTCTTAATCATGACATCCTCAATAGTATTAGGCAAGCTCATCAGAGAAAACTTAAGATTAAACAAGTCCTTTTTAAAATTAAAAGGCTGATTAAAATCACTTGTTGTCTTAATCTCAATACCAGAAACCCTTGAATCAGAAGACAAGTAAACAGGTTTTATCTTCTCCAAAGGAACAGCATCAACACATTTATTATTAATACACTGATATTTCAAGTATAACCCATTAGAACCCCTGCAAATACCGCAGTCAGCAGGAGCATTGCACTTATTCTCTCCTTGTTCACAAATACCATTGCCAATCTCATTAGGAATAGGAGTAAAAACACATTTTTTATTAACACATTTGCCTGTAAAATGAGATTTTTGACAGTCAGCATCAACCTTGCATTCCCCGCCACAACCTGCAAGAAGTAATAAAATTACTATAAAAATGATCAAAGATAATGATTTAAATCTCATCTGGCAAACTCAAATTCCCTTGCAATAAACCACGCAAATATGACAAGCAAAATAATTCCTGCAGCAATAAACCAAATACCCGCATAAAAATTATACATGATTGCCCTGTAAATGCCAAAAGCCAGGATACCAAAACCAAGCCACAAGAACTTATCCAACACCAACTTCATAATCTCAAATTCTTCTTTTTCAGATAATCTTCTTTTAAGTTTCATCTTAACTCAGCTTTATAAAAAACTGCTTAGACTGATAAGGTCTTTCATCAACAATGCCTCCAGTATCACAAGAAGCACCATCCTGATACTTATAAACAGCAAACTCCATCAAATAAGTGTCTGGCTGCGCCTGAGCAATCTGCAATTCAATAGGATAAACATTCACTTCACCGGTCTGGATATTAACCTCAGGAAACAATGAAAACCATTTGACTTCAGGAGGATTACCAGGACCCAAACTCATATCAGTACCGCCAACATACACATTATCCCTGCCATCTAAACAATCACCATTCAAAGCACTAATACACTTAATAGCAGGAATAAAACAAACAGGCTTGTTAGGATCATTAATGTTAGGAGCAGTATTTTTAATTCCAATATAAAATTCCTCTGGCTTTCCCAGTTTAGCTTCAATCTCAACCCTGTTAAATACTAACAAATCACCCGAGTCTTTAATCTTGTTAATCAACTCTGACTTAATCTCTGCAGAAACTTCTGTAAATCTTTCAGTCAAAGTTCCAAATTGAGAACGAATAAAAGCAATACCCAAACTAAGAATGGTAATGGCTAAAATAAGGATAACAATAGCATTAATAGAAAGCTGTAAAGCTGCCTTTTTATTCATGATGATACACCTCTTTTGAACTACAATATATAGTAATATTGAAGAACTTGTTTATAAACTTTACTATATAAATCAAGCACAAGCTACTGCCGGACTTGATCCAGTTATATTAGGCATAGAGATTATGGGAGTTATTTCTTTATCTTTGCTAAATAAATGGATTTTAATTATTAAAATATTATTTTTGTTCTTTATATCTAATTTGCACTCCTGCAGATTTTTAAGAATACTGCTGATATTTCTTTCACTAATCAAATCCTTTAAAATTCTGAAGCTTTATTAATCTGAATGCCCACTAATTCTTTTTTATTATTAAAATCAAGTATAATATCTCCCACTTCTACACTGCCTGCAGACTTAGAATTATGATTGTACAAGAATAAATCATCATTTTCTTTATCATAACTGAAATTGAATTTTTTCATTTTCTTAATCTTTTTTCAAACAAATGAGGTATTATTTAAATAGTTTTGCCCCCTAAAATCGTAATATTTGCGAAATAATCAAGGGAAAGCTTTAAAAACCCCTTACTACTACTTTTGTGCTATGGCACATTCTGGTTTTTAAGATGCTTATTATTATGTTGAGAGTAATTATTTTTTATGGATATATCTTTTGTATTCCTTTACATATCTTTTAATTAGGTATTGAACAAAAATATACTCTTTACCGGTTTTCTGAGAGCGTTCTAATGCAGTGTAATATGACGCCCTATTTGAATACTCAATATCAAGCATAGGAAAATCTTTTTTATGGAGTATAAAATTCATCATTATCCTGCTTATTCTTCCATTGCCATCAGTAAATGGATGAATAGAGACAAATTTCAAATGAATTAATGCAGCCAATTCAACAGGATGAAGTTTATTCTTTTCTTTATGATACCATTTGAAAAAATCATTTAACAAAGGACTGATCTCTATTGGAGAAGGCAATTTAACATCAGTTCCTGCTATAGCAACCTGGTGACTTCTTATTTTTCCAGCAATTTCTTTATCAGTATCCTGCAACAATAGTTTATGCCAGTAAAGAATAATATGTAATGTTAAGTCTTTTTTGTAATCTAACATAGTGTAGAATAATTTTTTATGTGATTCTGCTTCTTTAATATCTTTAATTGGTCGATTTTTTGGAGAGATTCCTTCTTTAAGCAAGTTTGCGGTATCTTTCAAGGTTAAAGTACTGCCTTCAATTCGATTAGTGTTATATGTGAATTTTATTAAAAAATTCTCAAAATACTTATCTTTAGCTGTTTTAGGGAGTTTATTATATTCTTTAGTGAAATTTTTTTTGATTTTGTCTAACTGAGCAAACCATTTTTCTTTGAAAAGTTTATGAAAGAAATCTTGTTTTATCTTCTCGATATTTTTAGGAATGATTTTTCCTAAATATTTTTCTTTTTTTTCTACTTTACCTTTGTTTCTTATAGTATGCTCTAAGTAAAAGAAATCTTCTTTTCCGATTCTTCGCTTTCTAACTGTAACCATAATTAGATATTACCCCTACAAATATATAAAGCTTTCGGTTTTGATAGAAATGTGGGGGTAAGAAATATTTAAAAAACAAGAATAATCCTCTTATCCTTAGTGAATAAGTTACTCTCCCCCATCCTATTATGCCATAATCATAATTACTATATATAATTTTCTATAAATGACAAGATCTGGGGGAGGAATTTGATTTGATGATAGAGAAAGATGTTAAGTTGTCAAGATTTTGCTTCTTACATTGGTCCGATACCAATATCAAATTCTTTTAGACTGTTAATCCTATTAATTATCCCTTTCTTAAATTCAAATGCATATGAGTTTATTGTTTGTGTTTCTCTTTTGCCTGTAACTCCATTAACATAAACTACAGGGCAAGTTATTTTTTTAAAACCTAATCTAGAAAGCATCTTATGAACCGCAGGATTCTCTGTTGAACCATATAACAAGTCAGCATTTTTCTCGCCAGCTAGCTTAATTAACATTTCAATTAAATGAGTGCCCAGTCCCTCTTTTTGAAATTCGGTATCTATCAACACACCAAAAGCAAATAACTTAAGTGTTCCAATTTGTGTTTTTAGAGTGTTCCACAAGAATTTTCCTGAACCGATAAGAACTTTAGAAGTGGGTTCTCTTATCAAGCAAGTCATCTGTGGCTTTATAGTTGAATAATATTTGTTTTTCTTGTAATACTTTGCAAAAGCAGGATACATTTTTATAAGAAATGCGTGAAGTTCTTCTTTTTCTTCTGCTGTTAGTTCTCTGTCTTTTTTCAGATAATATTCATAACCATTGAATGTTTCCATCTGCATATTCTTTATACTCCCTTCAATCATTTATAAATTTTATTATTCCCTTCTTGTTCATTCTACTTTCTTAACGTCTATTCGAAAAAAGAGGCTTAGTTTTTATTTATGTCTTTTCTAAATGCGTTATTTATTCCTACTTTAATGCAGTTTTCAAGGAATATGCAGTCTTCGCAGACTGAACGTATTGTTGTGTTATTGATTTTCTCCATAGATAAATTAAAAATATTTCTGGCAGTATGTATAGAGTTTAGTTTTATTCCTAAGTATTTTGCGACTTTTTTATCCTGTGATTCTACCCATTTGCCAATTTTTTCAGATTGAACACATTTATTTTGATACTTGTGCGGACATTCCTCACAAAGAACATCAAGTTTGGCAATAATAACTTTAATTTTAGCATTTGGATTTTTTCGAATATATTGACAAACTTTTTTCATATTTTCTGCAAAATCTTCATCATAACCGCCTCTGTAAAACCTTGGAATACACGCCAAATGATGAGCTCTTATTTCTATTGGTTCTTCCATGATACATTATTAACAATTCAAAACTTAAAAACTTTACTATTTTTCTCTAATTCTATTCAAATCAATTTTATTCTATATATTTTTCTATAAATGACAAAAAATTAGGAAAGAAGTTTAATATTAAATCCGGACTTATTGGATATCAGACGGGGGTGTTTAATGCAAGTCTCTTTTCAAGGACTTGGGCGGAAAGTCCTTTTACAGCAAAGGAGAACAAACTATTTCTTGACATTAGTCAGAGAACTTGTCTTAGGGAATGCCTTAAAAAAAGGAGATTCCTTGTTCTATTATCTTGTAGAGTGCAACAAACGAAAGGCAGTCCTGATATTCCTTGACGGAAAAGGACGTCCCGGAGAGGACATAATCAAGCTAAAAGGCAGTTCTTTTATGGTATCTAAATAAGTAATACATTATCTTTATATATTTATGTTGTTTTTATTATAATATGTCTAGACGAATCATCGGAGGACTATTAAGTATTATTTTAGCTAGTTGTCCTGTGGTTAGTGAAAATATTCAGCTTAACAACGAAGTAAAGCAAGTTAGAAAGCAGGATTCTTTGGGAGATGTGTTGAGAGATACTAGGATATTTTTGTCTTCTTATGCTCTTCCCGGAAGTGTTGGTCCTTTGAATGAAGCTCCGATATTAGAAACGGTTAGAGAACTTAGAGAATATTTGAAGCAATTTCCTGTAGATTATGAACTTCCGAACAGAAGTGAGAACTCTGCGGTTGTTATTGAGGCTTGTAGAGATATTAGAAGTATCCTTAGAGAGTATGAGCCTTTTTGGGAAGGTATGCAAGAAAGATGGACCGGTCCTTATAATCCTCAGAATTCAGAGCATCTTGACGCGTATAAAAAGTTTAATGACATGCAGTTTCAAGCAGGGAAAAGGCATTCAGAATTGCGGGCAGTATTTAGTTTATTAAAGAAGAATTTAGATCAATAAAATTTTATTTAGTTCTTGCTTTTAATAATTCCATTAAGTAGTCTATTGTTTCTATTTCTGCTTTTATTGCTGCGCGCAGAAGAGGATTTGATGCAAATTTTTCTTTATCTCTTAATGTTTCTTTAATGAGTGCTAAGTGAGTATGATATCCGGCGGGTATTGGCCCGCCTTGTTTGATTTCTGCTTGTATTTGTTGAACCTGTGCTTGCGCATTCTTAAGCAAATCGTTAGTTAATCTTAAGTCTAGAACTTCTTGTTTTAAATTAATAAGTGTATGCAATGCCCATGTTAATGGATCAGCACCTCGATATTTCTTTGCAAGGGTCCCCCATTTTTTTCTTGCATCAGTCAATAAACGATCTGCTTCTATAATGTCTTCTGCATGAACTTCTTTTTTATCACAGATATTAGTTATTTCTGATAAAATTCCATGAAGTATATTGATTTCTCTTTCAAATTCAGTAAGTGTTGCTTTATCTGTGTGTGATAAAAATTCTACAAACTCATTTACTTGTTCTTTTTCAGAAGCACTTAACTTAACTCTTGGCTTAGGCAATCGGAATTCTTGACTTTTGCATCCTGCCATAATTGCCGCAAGCATCGCCATAAGTAATACAACCTTGACTTTAAATCCGCTAATTGCTTTTTTAAGCTCTTTAACCATTCTAAAATAAATAATACCTCGTTTATTTAAATTTTTCTAAAAATGAAGAGATATTTTAGACGGAAAAGGACGTCCCGGAGAGGATGTAATCAAGCTAAAAGGCAGTTCTTTTGTGGTGTCTAAATAGTGTGGCGCAGTATTAAAAATGGCAATTTTTGTTTCAGATTTTTTACCTCAGATTCGAAAATGAATAACTTTATAAAGCTATAATGATTCTTCTAATTTATGCTCGATTTACAAATAAACAATATGATTTATGACAAACCTGAGGAAAATAGGCCTATCAGTGCCAAAGATTTTATTTTTCTAATAGATTCAGGTGATCCAGTTTATTTTCGCGGACGCAATGAAGATATGCTTGTTCTTTCAGAAGTTTTAGATAAATTGCCTTTGTATCATTTAAAGGTTAGACTTCTTCAAGATTATAAGGGGCAACATACGACTTTTTCAAAAGGTGAAGAAATTGATGCTGAAGCTAATGAGATTTACTGGCCTGCTGAAGTAGACCTACCCGGAAAAAGATTAGAAAGATTAGTAAGACATCCAGCAAATCCATAAACTGATTCTATTTGATGTTTTATTGTAGGTGTGAAAGTGGACACTTTTACGATATATTTATTAGAAAATCTTAAATATGATTATATCACAATAAGGAGAAAATGATTAAAAATAAGTTTATTTTTATCTCTTTGCTTTTATTGCCATTTATAGTGGCTTGTAGCAGTACACCTGATAAAAATATAACTACTGAACATCCTTTAAAATTATATTTAGAACAAAAATTTAGTCAATCTTCTGGAGCTTCAATAGAATCTGTAGACGATAGTCTAGGAATCTTAACTATAAAATTATCTTCTTTAGGAGTAGGGGATATAGGAAGTGTAGCGATAGATGTTGCTATTACTCTGAATAGACATCCAGAAATATCTTTTAGTAAAGTTAATATTATTTATCAACAAGAGCAAGCTTCATTTACTAAGGAAATATTCGATAAATACAGAACTGGCCAAATAAATGATATTCAGTTTATGGAAAGTTTAAGTTAATAAAAATGAATACACAACGAATTAATGCCTTTTTATTTTTATTAGTTGGATTAGTACCTTTGTTCTTTATAGGCTGTTCTAGTACAGAATCTGTAGATAATGTACAATTTAAAAAAATTGCTATTGATTCTCTTTATGATAACGGATTTTGTTATACAGGAATGGAATCGCAAGAAAATAAAAGATGCGGCGAAGCAGATTACCCTTTTGTTCGAGTTTTTAATGCTGAAGATTTTACTTCTCAAGGAATGATTAATCTTGCAGTACAAGTTGGTGAAGATATTAATTACAAAATGCCAGAAACAAAAAAGAGAATAGTTTTTGTTTTTCGAGATCAAAATCAGAAATCTGTTGAAAAAATATATTGGGAAAATGGTAAATGGAGTAGATGAATACTCTTATTTACTTATGTTATATTGAGCATAAATTTGTTTACCGTCTCTTCTCAAGAATACACGATTACGCTTTTTAAAATTATCTATTGCTTTTTGATTTATTTTTATTGTGAATGATTCCTTTTTCTCATAATGTTCGATTTTGTGTGTTTTAACAAGAATGTCTAATTTATAATTTCCTTCTTGTAAGTATAAGAAATAACTCCCCTCTTTTAGATTCTCTAAAGTGAAATAAATAGTTTTAAAAAGACTGTTTTTTCCAGTGATTACAAAACCAGAAAATGGTTGTTGAAAATAATCCATTTCATTCCAAGATTCTTTTTTATTTAATAAACTTAAATCTATTTCTTCAAGCGCAGTATAGTTGACGCTTAGGGAACCTTTAGTAATTACTAATTTAATATCTTCTATAATGCCCTCGCGCGCACCGGTATTAATAAAAGATATAGGTATAAAAAATGCTATAGAGGTATCATTTTGATTATTAAAACCCATTGGATAAATATATGCTCCATTTGAATGTATTATGAGATTAAAAGAGGAATATAGATCTAGCGCAATTGTAATTGAAACAACGATTGCAGCGATTGATACTATTAAGGAAAATATTGCGATCCAGAATTGATAATCTTTGTAGCATTTTTTTTCTTTAATTCGTATTTCATTATCAACTTTTACTTTTAATTCATCTTGATGGTTTTTAGTATTATCTCTGTTTATACTTTCTTGTGGTTTATTTATTGAATTCATAATTAAAATAGATGAATTAACTTATATAAGTTTTTCTCTCTTAACGATTAACAAACTTTCTTATCTTAAAGAACTATTATTCGATAATAAAGTTATTAGCTTGAAAGTATAGTATACTTAAATTCTAACTCCTAATATGCTACAATTTCCGTTTTTTCATTACAGCTGTGGCGCAATTTCGCGTTTTACATCAAATCGTGGCGCAATTTCCGTTTCTAATTCAAATCGGTAGCAACCTTTATAAAGGACCGACGCTCCACGGTACTAAAAGGTAGGAGAAATAATATCTCTTATGCCGGATTGTAGAATTCGGGAAGGAGAAGGCGCCTATTGTGTGGCGCAGATGTAAAAAATGGCAAGAATAAGAAAAGGTGTGTCTTACAGGCCTATGAAGAGGGCGTTTACCAGATACAGCAAGTTCAAGAACAAGAGTTTTGTAAAGACAAGACCTGTATGCAGAGTAGTAAGATTTGACATGGGAAATGTCAAGAAAAAATATGATTATGTTCTTAACTTAATTTCAAAACAAAACATACAAATAAGGGATAATGCAATGGAATCTGCAAGACTGGCAGGAAACAGAATATTAGAAAGAGTGCTGGGAAAAGACGGATTTCATCTAAGAGTAAGAAAATTCCCACATCACATTCTTAGAGAAAATCCATTAGCAGCAGGAGCAGGAGCAGACAGAATGAGCACAGGAATGGCGCATTCATTTGGAAAAATAATCGGAATAGCAGCACAGATAAAAAAAGGCGATGAATTATTCACATTAAAAGTAAAAAAAACACACTTGAAAACAGCAAGAAAAGCAATGCAGAAAATTAGTTTAAAACTGCCAAAAAGCTACAGTATCACAGTAGAACAGATAGGCACCCCTAAAAAAACAGCAAAAGGACCTGCAATGCAAAAAGCAACAGAAAAGAAAAAAGCAGAGACTGCAAAAGCATAAGATTTTTAAATTCGTTAATACTCTTATTTCTCAGGTGATAAATCATGGAACCAAAACCTGATGTTAAAAAAGCTGCAGATTCTTTAAGAGACCTTAAAAACTGGGTATATGAATTTGCACGCGAATACGATCTTAGTGAAAAAGCACTTGAAGTCCTACACAAAAAAATAGACGAAGTAGCAGAAGAACTTGCAGCAACAGAGTGCAAATAATTCGGATTAACTGAATACTTTCCGAATTTTATTTATTATTTTTAAACGATTTCTTACAAAACTACTATATTTCCGAAACTGACATAATTTTTTCTGAATTAAACACGCGAAAAGATATTAATAAGCATATTCTTAATAAAAAAAAGAAAAAGCAGCGAAATTTGGCAACCGCGATTAACATTCACCCAATGTCTTGAGGGTTCGAGTGTCACAGGTGGAACCGAATATCCCTCCGCCGGCGCTGAAAAATCATTTCATCTGCCTGATTTCTTTAACAGTAGTTGCCTGCTTTGCAGACTTGTCAGGACGGTATCTTAAAAATCGAGGAAATCTTAATGCCAAACCTCCTGCAGCAGTATGCAAAGGGCTTTTGGTAATCTCTGCCCCCAAAACCTCGATAACAACAGACGGCTTAAACCAAACATCCGGCTTCATGTCTTTCCTTGCATTAACACTCTTGGGTTTTTCCTTGACTTTAAATTTTTTCATTTTCTTGGGAAGCTCTTTCAACTGCTTGTCTGTAAAGCCGCTGCCAACTTTAGTAAAAGTATCAAATTTTTTAGATTTAGTATCATAAACAGCACAAAGCAAAGAACCATAAGAATAAGACCTTCTGCCTTTACCCTTAAAACCACCGACAACAACCAAATCAAAAGTATCCATCATCCCTTCTGCATATTCCTTTTTCCATTTAATCCATAACCATCCGCGGGTTCCTGCTTTATAAACAGAATCATCAGCCATTGACTTAATCAGGACACCTTCTGCACCTTTTTTAATCATTCTGTTAAAAAATTTCTTAATCTTTTCCTTGTCTCGTGTCACAATCCTATTAGCCAGTTTTAATTTATTATTCTGTTTTTTAACTACAGATTTCAATGCCTTATATCTTTCTGGATAAGATTTTTGCAAATATGATTTTCCATCAAGATACAATAAATCAAACAAGAACAAACAAACAGGAATCTTTTCAACATATTTCTCAACATTATACTTTCTTCTTCTCTGCATCAAGACCTGAAAATGAAGCAAGCGCCCCTTATCATCAACAGCACAACATTCACCGTCCAAAATACAAGAATCACACTTAATTTGTTTCTTAACTGCTTTTATTACATCAGGGTACTGAGAAGAAATATCCTCTAATCTTCGGCTATACAATTTAACCCTATCCCCCTTAACATGGACCTGCATTCTCTCTCCGTCATATTTTTCCTCAACAGCCATCTTGCCCCTAATTTTCCTGAAAATCTCATCAAAACTCTTGACTCTCTGAGCAAGCATTGCCTTGACAGGCCTCTTAAAGGAAATACCCACTGATTTAATGCCTTTTAATTTCCGCTTTGCAATTTTCTCAGCGAGATAACCTAAATCAGGATGAACATGATATGCTTTATCCAGCTCCTTTCTTGCATCAGCAGAGCCGGTAAATGCAACAGCCAAAGCATCAAGAATAGTCTTATCACCAGAACCAGTCCTCATTGTGCCGACAACCAAACGCGCAATATACTTGGCTTCTTTTGAAGAAACCTTCTTAAACAATTCAGCCAAGGAAATGATCTTTTTATCCTGGCTTCCCTCACCTGATGCTTCTGCAATCTCATTAAGTTCTTCAAAAACATTTTTCACAGAAAGTTTTTCCTTTCTCCTTCCAATAAGTTCTTCAGCAGTCTCTCCAATATCCCCTTTTTTCCTGAAAATCTTTTTTACTTTTTTTAAATCCCTGCCAGATGCCTTTGCAACAGACTGCAAAACTAATTTATCAGACATGCCGGTAACAACACCCCTGTATTCGCTGGAAATCCTTCCAGCCAACAAATAAGTTGCTTGTTTCAAATCAGAATCAGGACAATCCTGAAAAAAATCCGCAAGAATATCCCTCATTTTGTTATTAGAACCTGTTTTTTCCAACTCTTCAAGAACATCAACTATTTTTTTAAATTTCATCTTCAATACTTTCTTCCCAAAACCTTAAACTGTCTTATATGAAGGATATTAGGAATTATTTTTTTTAATTTATTAATCTTGATGTCTGCATGGTTATACTGCATCTCGGCTTTCCCAGACAACAACGAACCATGAGCATACACCTTGTCTTTTGTCAAATGAGAAAAAAGATAATAATGATTATTGAATTTTTTTGCGGCAATTAAATTATATTCATGGCCATCCTTTTCAATCCATAAAGGAGTTTGTCCAATCTCGGTCAATAGATTATTCTCCCCTTCGACAATAAAATCTGATTTAAACGATTTTTTCTTGGTAAACTCCTTGTAAAACTTAGGGGACATCTTTTTAATAATATTCCTGTACTGAGTATTCAGTTTTTTTGAAGCAGAACATTTTGCGGAACAGGCAGTATGAACGATAAAAGGAAACTTTCTTTCAACATCATGCAATTTCTTGTAATACTCATAATAAGAATAATTCTTTTTAACCCAATCAAAATCATTTTCCTTGATATAATTCTTGACACAACAGGAAGGATAACCATACAATCTTCCTGCAGTCAAGTCTGCCTTGTCTTTTTTCCCTTTCTTAACATAAGAAACATATTTTTTGAATAAATTCTGATATGCTTTATTCCTGAACAAGTCATAACCATACCAAGTACCCTTGATAGCCCATACAATCCTGTTCTTTCTGATTTTCACGATCTCTTCATAAGATTTTGGCTTGTCAACCTTGAAAACAATATTTTTTTCTTTCAAATGCTTTTCAAAATGAAACTTATCTCCGATATTCTTAGGAGTAATCTTCAAAGCAACAAAAGTAGCAGGCTTAATCCTTGCAGCAAACAAAAAAAGCTTTAACTTATCCAATTGCTCAAAGGCATCTGATTTTTCAACAAAATCAACCAAAAAGTTCATTTTCACCTCTTTGTACTATTAATAAGAATAAGACTATAAAAATGTTACTTAAACAACACAAGTAGTCCTTGCAACAATCAATTCCTCTTTTGCAGAAAACAAGGCATCTTCTGCATCCTCTAAATCATCCCTTTTTTCCTTAATCTCTTCCTGCGCCTCATCAATATCTTCAGGATCAGTCAAGTCCTTTGCGTCATCCAAAGAATGTTCATACGCCTTTTTAGCATCATTATAATCTTCCTGCGCCTCATCAACAGCATCCTGCTTTAATTCAATCAAGTCATTACAAGTGCTCTGCGAAGCCTGATAGCCAAGAGTAAAACCGGTTTTTGAACTGTCAGTTTCATCAGGAATATCTCCGTTTGCCTTGATTTCAGCCAAAGTATCCCTTGCAGAAGTCTGGGTTTTGGTATTGATAGCCGGAGCAGACTCAGGAACAACAGCATTACTGACAGCAGGAATATTCTCTGCTGTGTCTTTAACAGTCCTTGTAACAACCTGAGCATCAATCGTATTAGCAGAATCAACAATCATAAAAGTAACAGCACCACCAATAATTAGAAAAATCACAACCAAAGAACCGATTAAAAATGCTTTCATAAAAAAAGGGAAAAGAAAGAGATATAAAAAACTATCTCTTGCCGGGCCATAAAGAAATCACCACGCTGACTGCAATAGGAGCCAAAACAACCAGCCATCCAATCCAAATCGCCCAATCAGGATAACCCCCATAGTTTTCAGTAACATCAACCACAAACTGCGCAATAACCAAATAAAGCAGAACTGCAGGACACAGATACTTGATAGAAAAATCCCACCACTTACCTAATTTCCAGTCAGCATCCCTATTAATATACCTTCTTAACCTAGGAGCTCCATAAAACCAGCCGATAACAACACACTCTGCAACACCAACCAAAACCAGACCATAATTGGTTACAAAATGATCAACCAAATCCAGAAAATACATTCCTGCCCGAGTTGTAAAAATAATCCCTGTCAAAAAGCCAACAAAACAAACCCCTGCAGCAATCCACGGCTTTGATAATTTCTTGAACTTATCACTAAAAACAGTGGAAACAGATTCAACCAATGAAAAAGCACTGTCAATAGCCAGACTAATCAAAGTTATGAAGAAAATCAAGCTAAACAATGCAGCAAAAGGCATCAAACTCAATGCCTGAGGAAAAGCAATAAATGCCAAAGAAGGCCCTGCAGCAGCAATCTCTGAAACAGGAAGGCCCTGTCTGGCAGCCATAAAACCCAAAGTAGCGAAAACTGCAAAACCCGCAATAAGTGAAATAGCAGAATTAATAACAGCGATAATCCACGCATCTTTCTTAATCTGCATTTCAGCATTAAAAGAAGCATAAGCAATCATAATACCAAAAGCAATACTCAAAGTGAAAAAAATCTGTGAAATCGCAGCATTCCAAACCTGAATATCAAACAATGCCCTAAAATTAGGAGTCAAATAAAACAAAATACCCTCTAATGAACCAGGAAGAGTAATACCCCTAATGGCCATAACAATAATCAACAAAACAGGCAAAGGCATGGTAATCATTACAACTTTGCCCACACTCTTGGTTCCTTTCCAAACACAAAAGTAAATCAAAACCCAAACTGCAATCAAAGCAGCAAAAATAATCCAATTAATACCATCCAAAAAACGAATATTAGAAGAAATTTCCAAAACATTTGTGAAGAAAAACTCCTTAGGATTTGGAGCCCAGGAAACCCTGAAAGAATGAAGAAAATAAATCAGAGACCAGGCCATTACAACAGAGTAATATGCACAAACAATAAAACCAACAAAAACAGCATTAACACCAACACCTTTTAGTTTGCTGTTGATTTTACCAAACGCGCCAACAGCACCCCGCTGCATTCTTCTCCCCAGAGCATACTCAAGAATCAGGATAGGAATGCCTAATAAAAACAGAACAATAAGATAAGGGATTAAAAAAGCCCCTCCGCCGTATTTTCCAGCCAAATAAGGAAAACGCCAAACATTACCAATACCTACAGCAGAACCAATAGCAGCAAATAAGAAAATCCAGTGAGAAGACCAACGGTCTCTAGTAGTCTTTCTCTTCTTTTTTTTAACCATGTGAAAACACACCCCGTAAGTATTCAGCAGTATTAATATAAAGTATATAAATATTATTGTGGTGGAGTGGTATTAATCTAAACTGAGGAATGATGATATAAACCACAAGGTTTATAAAGAGCCCACTTATTCACGAAAATAACATGGGGTTATATAAGCACATCTGTAAAGCATGGAAAAAACCAAAAAAAACAATAGGCAAAGCCCTGAGAAATAAATTAATACAATTTAGAAAAGAACCTGCAACAGTAAGAATAAAAAGACCTACAAACCTGGCGTCTGCAAGAAGCAAAGGATACAAAGCAAAACAGGGAATAATCCTGGTAAGACAAAGAGTGGGCAGAGGCGGACATGAAAAACCAAAAAGACGCGGAGGAAGAAGGCCCAAAAGATTTTCTCCAAGAATGACTTTAACCAAAAATTACCAGATTATCGCAGAAGAAAGAGCAAACAAGAAATTCAAGAATTGCGAAGTACTTAATTCATATTTTGTTGCAAAAGACGGAAAAAATTACTGGTATGAAGTTATATTAATAGACAGAAATCATCCTGCAATGAAAAAAGACAAACAACTTGCAGGAATAACAAAACAAAGAGGAAGAGCATATAGAGGAAAAACCAGCTCTGCCAGAAAAACAAGAGGATTAAGAACAAAAGGGAAAGGAGCTGAGAAATCAAGGCCAAGCAGAAGATCAAAAATTGCAATAAGAAGAAAAAAATAAAAGGTGGTATATGGCAAAAAAGAAAAAATCAGCCAAGCCAAAACGCAAAAAAACAAGACAATCCGCGAAAAAGAAAAAAAGCGCACCGAAAAAAAGAAAAAAGTCTGCACCAAAAAAGAAAACAAAAACACCGAAAAAAACTGTTTCTAAACGAAAAAGAACACCAAAAGCGCCAAAACCAAAAAAAGTAGAAAAAATAGATGCGCTGGCACTGATACCTTTTGATGAAGAAGAAGATACTGAAGAAGATAATAAAAAAGAGGATGATTACACAGACATAGATGAGTTTATAATAAAAGATGAAGATGAAGATATGGATGATGAAGAAAGTTCTGAATACGAATATGACACATACCAAGAAGAAGAATATTAATTGTAAATAGTTCTCCTTCTTGAGTACCAAGAAGAAGAATATTAAGTCACTACTAAAGAATACTCAAGTATAGAAAAGCTTATATAATAGACTTCTATTTCTTTGACTAATCAAAAAGGTTGGGGGATAATTTGCGCTATAAAAAGAACAACGACCGTTCTTACAATAATGAGAGGGGTAGAAAAAATAAGTATATTAGCAGATTTCTTATAACTACAAGTCTTGCTGCAGCATCCTTTATAGGAACATTCTTGGGAGGGTACAAAGCAAATGCACAAGAACCCCTAAAGCCATATAAGCCAAGAGCAGAAGCAGGAAAAAAAGACTTAACACCTGCACAAAAAGCATACGACTTATCAATAAAAGCATCAGAACACATTTCAGATGCTGAACAAGAAAAAGACATAGTGCAAAAAGTACTCAAGTATGAACAAGCACTAACAATGTACTATAAAGCAGAAGCACAAGAACAAGACACAAAAGGATACACAGCACACATACAAAGTACAGAAAAAAAATTAAAAAATGCCTACACAGAATGGCTCTCACAAGAACAAGATTCAGAAAAATTCTCCAGAGGATTGACAAGAGCAAAAAGAACACTAGGAGAACAAACTACTAATGAACTAAAAGAAAAATTAAGATACGCAGACTCACAAAAAACTCCAGGAACAAAAAGAACAGAGCAAAGAACAAGAGTGGAATTAGCCACAGGAATCAACAACGATTCAAAAGCAACAACACAAAGAGCGCAAGCATCAATACGCGGATTCCTGAATGCACAACAGGAGAGCCTTGAATCCAGAGCAATACGATTAAACAGAACAAATCACACAATAGTAAGAGAAGTAAACGGAGAGCAAGAAACAACACGCACATTTTATTCAGATACAGAAGAATTGCACAACAAAGACAAAGGACATATCCAAATAGGTTCAAGAGCATTGCCTGCAATGGGGCGCTTTGCGCTTGGAAGAGACACAAAAACAACACGGCAAAAACAAGACACAACAACAACCAACTCATTCAGCACAGCAAAAACAAAAACAGACATAAAAATAACAACACAACTAAATTACGGAGGAGGAACAGCAGAAATAAACCTAACAGGAATTACTCCATTACGCACAACAATAGGAGGAAACCTTGAAAAAAAAACCACCAAAACAGAAGTAAGCGCCCAAACAGACATAGAACACCTCTTCAATCCTGACAATCATCAAACATTACTCACGCGATCAAGAGCAGAAAGCGACACAACAAGACAAACAATACTCGCAGGACTGGACAAATTATTTGAAGACGCCCACATAGGAATGAAAGCAGTATACCGAACTACAGAAACAACAACAGGACAAGGAGAAAACAGGGAAACAAGAGACAAATATGAAGCAGGACTTGCAATAGAAGCCAAAAAAATGGCAGGTAATGCACTGGGAATAGGCGGCATATTTCTTGAAACACTACTGCAAGACAACAGATATTTTACAAATGAAAACGGAGAAAGAACAAAAGACCGAACAAACAACAAATTCACAAACCCGCAATTCGGAATCGCTGCTGTAGGATCAATACCATCAAAAACATACAACGCAACAGCATTTACAAGACTGCTCCAATCAGAAGACATAACCAGAGCAGGATTTGGAACAATAATCGGAACAGGAAACAACGAACAAATAACAAGCAGCATACTTGACATGCTAATGCAAATGTCACAATCATACCTTGGACTGACAGAACAAAATCCCAGCATAACAAAAATGATAGACAGGAATCACAGAATGAACTTTACAGAAATGACTGATACAGGAGATAAATGGGGCTTTGGAGCAGGCGCCTGGGTAGAAGTATGGAACAACCCCGGAGAAATACATTCCTGGATAGCAACAGGCGCAGTGTCAATAAGCACGCCTGAAGGAACAGTAACCCTTAAGGGAGATGTATACAAACATCCCACAGGAAGAGAAATAGAACTATCACTTGACTACACCACACCAAACAGAAGATTATCACTTGAACTAATAGCAAGGCAAAAAGAAGAAAAAGAAATACAAGACGTATTACAACAACTTGGTCTGGCATTGGATGTATCATTTTAATAAAAAAAAAGAAAAGTTAGATAAAATGAAAATAAAATTAGGTGTTATTGTACTGATGATTCTGGTATTTGCAGGAACAACACATGCAGATTCAACACCCACAGTCAGCTTGACAGCATCAAGCACCTCAGTAAGCACAACAGCAATACTAACAACAACAGCAATAGACACAGATTCACCACCAACAGCAGGAATAAAGAGAATAACATTATACGCAAACGGAAACGTTTACAGAACATACGATTGTTCAAATAATCCAACATGCGTGTATGTTGAAACAATAGTACACACAAATCCGGTCAATGAAACATATTATTCTATTGCAGTAGACAAAGGAGACAATTCAGTCAAGTCAAACAACGTAACAGTAATATATACCGGAATGAACCTCGCACCAGTAATACAGAACCTGCCTGCACAAAACAAAAACGAAGATTCAGGAAGCCATTCACATCTCCTGGATTTATGGAATTACACATCTGACAACTGGACTGCAGACGAAAACTTAACCTTTTCAATATTCTGGCAAAAAAACACATCAATAGCCGACTGTTCAATAGAAGCAAACCAGTATGTAAACTGCACACTGCCAACACCAAACGCATTCGGCCAGTCAATAATAACAGTGCAAGCATCAGACGGAGAATTACAAACAAAGAAAAACTTCACATTCAATGTTCTATCAGTAAACGACGTGCCATGGATGAATTCAACAATAGCCAACATAAGCTTTAATGAAGAAAGCTATGATGATTCCATCAATCTGCCAAATCATTTTACAGATGTAGAATCAGAACAATTAGTGTATAGCTTTGTTACGTCAAATGAAAACATAACTGTCACAGAAAACTCAGGAATAATGAACATAACATCTGCCCAGGATTATTACGGCAACTCAACACTTACTATAATAGTATCTGACAGAGAAAACTCAACAAATGAAACAATCGGAATACAAGTTCTTCCTGTAAACGACCTTCCTTATTTTACTCCATCTCTTGCAAATAAAACTGCAATACGCTACTTGCCGTTTGTATATGACATAAATGTATCTGACAAGGAAATGCACCCAATAATATACACAGACAATAGCTCCTTATTTGCAATTGATTTGAATACCGGACTAATTAATTTTACCCCGGTAACATTTGGAAACTATTCAATAAACATAACTGCCTGCGATAATGACTGCATTTCTGAAATATTTAATCTGGAAATAATCTACATACCACAACCCGGATTTGAAAACAACACACCAACAAACATAACATATCAGGAAAAAACATCCTATGAAATATTCATAGACCTGATACTCCGTTCAATAGTAGACATAGCACAAATAGAAATAAACGGAATAAACATAACTGGAACACACACATCAAACAATACATACAAAGCAAACATACCACACCTTGCTACAGGAAACCACACATATAAATGGCACGCAAACTATACTAATTCATTATTTAACACATCACAAAATTACAATCTGGAAATTAAAAAAGCACAGCAC
>WJKI01000001.1 GCA_014729195.1 Candidatus Woesearchaeota archaeon | reverse complement strand
GGATTTTAAAGGGTGATTTGGATGTTTTAATTAAGAAAAATCTGCCTTTAGAGACTAAAAAAGCCAATGTTTCTGATTTTAAGTCTCAGCAGCATTCTGCTTTGGTTAAATCGATTTTTTCTAATATTACTTTATTAGAAAAGCATTCTACTCAGTTATCTAAGCATCCTTTGGATGAGATTTGGTTTAAGGGACACCCGCTAGATGAAATTTGGTTTCAGATTAATGCTTTGAAGAAAACAAAAGATCCTGAAAAGATGATGAAATCAGTTGATGCTATTGCTGGTGTTTTGGCCGGGTTGCCTATCAGGTCTTCTGTTAAGCTTCCTAAGGTTCATTCTGCTGTCAAGGATGAGTTAAATGCAGATATGGAAGAGATGCATCGCTGTTTTAATGCTGGTTGTTATAGGAGTGCGATTATTTTGTGTGGCAGGATTTTGGAAACTGCGTTGCATAGAAAATATTTTGAGGTTACTGGCAATGATTTGCTGGAAAAAGCTCCAGGCATTGGTTTGGGAAGCTTGATTGCAAAACTATCAGATAAAAAAGTGGAATTAGATCCCGCCTTGGGAAACCAGATTCATTTAATAAATCAGGTCAGAATTCATTCAGTGCATAAAAAACAAAAACCATTTACTCCAACAAAGACACAAACAAGAGCTATATTGCTTTATACTACTGATATCCTTAATAAATTATTTTAATACTCGTGGCGCGATGATGCGTAATTTATAAAAAAGATGTTTGATAAATTTAGGAGCTTGTTGGCTCTTCCAAAAAAAGAGGTTAGGCATGATGTTGGTTTGGCTTTCATAGCTCCAGTTCTTAAAAATATTAAGTCGGATATTGATAAAGTGAGGATTTCTTTTGATAATATTGATAAATTAATTGGTTCTGGTTTTAAGATTGGTTTTGATAAGATTCCGGCAGAGCAATTGTCTGATTTGATTGAGAAGACAAAGGAAGTTTCTGCAATGGTTGAAGCTTCTGATACTGCGGATAAGGTAAGAATTACTGAATTGTTGGCTGAAATGCATGATGATGTTGTTAAATGTTCTGCTCTGACTGCTTTTTTGGTTAATTCTGACAGTCCTGATGATGATTTTCAGAGTGCGGCAAGAATTTTTAGGAGTATAGACGAGAAATTCAGGCAGATTTCTGGGTTTTTTTGATTAGATTAGAGTTTTTCTATTTCTTTTTTGTATTTTTCCAGTTCTTTTTTGAATTTGATTAGGGTTTTTTCTAAATGGGGTACTTGTGATTTTATCAGTTCTGCTGCTTTTTTGATTACATCTCCTTCGTATTCTTCTTTGGTGAATAATTCTAGTTCGGTTATATCTATTTTTTTCTTTTTTGTTGCTGCTTTTTTGGCTGTTTTCCATTTTTTAAATAATTCTTCAGCGCGGGGGGGTATTTGGTTTTCTTTTACTCCTAATAGGTTTGCTATTCTGGCAGCAAGTTCGTCTTCTGCTTGTTCTTTTTCTTTTGCTGCGTCTCCTGCAGCAAATATTATGCGTACAACTCCGTCTTTTATTTTTGTGGTTTTTATAATTTTAATCTGTTCTGCTTCTGCGGTGTTGTTAAGGTGTGTTCCTCCGCATGCTTCAACATCAATGCCGGGTATTTCTACTATTCTTATTTGTTTTCCGGGTATGGCCCCTCCTTGGTATAACTGCATGCCGTATTTTTTCTCAGCGTCTGTTCTTGGCATGAATTCTAGTTTCAAGGCAATTGATTTTTTAATAATCCTGTTTGCTTCTTCTTCTATTTTTTTTATTTCTTCTTCAGAGATATTGTCATAGTGTGTTACATCAAGGTATGCTTTGTCTGTTTCTTTTTTTGCTGATGCCTGATTTATGTGGTTTCCGAGTATTGTTCGTGCAGCGGCATTTATGATGTGTGTTGCAGTGTGGTGCTGGGTTAGTTGTTTTCTTCTTTCATAGTCTATTCGTCCTCTTACTGTTTCGTCTTCTCCGAATTGTGGTTTTTCCTGTAGTACGTGTATTATATTGTGTCCTTGTTTGAACACGTCTATTACGGGTATTCTTGCTATTGTTCCTGTGTCGTGCATTTGTCCTCCTGATACTGGGTAGAATGCTGTTTTGTCCAGAACGACGTTGTTATTGATTATTTTCAGGACTTTTGCATTGAATTCTGTTTTGGTCCAGTCGGCAAAGTATGTGCATTGTGTTTCTGGCAGGTTTCCGATTTCTATTTTTTCTTCGCGTTCTGTTTGGGCTTCTTGTTCTTCTATTTTGTGTTTTTTGGATACTAAATTATAAAAATTTGAGGGTATTTTTATTTTTTTGCCTTGTTTTTCTGCTTCTTTTTTGATTAATTCAGGATTTATTCCCTGGCTGTCGTAAAGTTCAACTAAGTCTTCTGCAAGAAGTTCTTTTTGTAATACTTTTTCAATCATTTGTTTTGTTTTTTCTTTTGTTGCGTCGTATTTTCTCTTTTCAACTTCTAATATTTTTTTGACATTTAATAATTCATCATGTAATTCTGGAAATATTGGTTTTAAATAGTCTGCGTGCCATTCGCACACTTCTGTTAAATTTAAATCCCAATTATATTTATCAATAAATCCTTGAGCTCTTCGATATAAAACTCTTAAATTATACATCCCTCCTACATTGCTTGGTAGTGCCCCGTCTGTTAGGGCCACTAATAATGCTCGTGAATGTTCTGCTATTGCATACATTGCTGCGATTGGCTGTATTTTTTCTTTTAGTTGGTTTACTTTCATGTTTAGTTTTTCTGCCACGGTCTGCCATTGTTTTTCTATGTCTTCAAATTCCAAGACGTTCAGGTAGGGCGCGACATGTATGAATTTTTTCATGAATTCTGAATCGGTTTTTATTCCTGTTTTTGCTTTTAGTTTTTCTATGACTGTTGGAAATGTTGAATCATATGATGTTGGTGTTCCTTGTGTTATCCAGGGTATTCTTTCATGTCCTTGTCCCATGTCTAGTACTTTTATTTTGAGTTCTTTTGGTCCGTCTTGTGTATTTTCATACTGCATGTATACTTGATTGCTTACTTCTAGTCCGCGAACAAAGAATTCAACACACGGCCCGAAATTTCCCCCTCCTGCCCAGACATCTTCGTGAATTGTTATTTCTGATAATGGTATACCCATTCCTTTTGTTAGCCAGGTTAGGTGGTCTTTAAGATATTTGTTGAAGTTGTATTCTTTTGGCGGAACAAATGCGTGTTCTCCTAGCATTACAAAGCCTGTGAAGTGTCCTGTTATTCCTACATTGTCTATATCTGGGAAACGCAGGCAAAATTGTGGAATTACCAGTGGATTTGCCGGCGGTTCTACTTCTCCCGATACCACGAATGGCTGGAATGCTGCTATTGATGCGATTGTGAATTCTGTTGTTGGGTTCCATCGTGCTACGACTGGATATCTTTTTACTGGTGTGTAGCCGAGTTCTTTGTGTATTCTTGCGTATTCTTTCCATGCTTGGATATAGTCTAGTTTTTTTGTGCACGGACTATTTCCAATAAAGCTAAATCCTCCTACGCAGGTTGGTTCTCCGCATTTGTTTCTGTTTTTGTCTGTGGTCCAGAAATATTGTCCGCATGAGCATTTTTTGCGGAAAAAGTTGTATTCTTCCAGTGTTTTTACTGGATAGTTTTCAGAAGGATTTGATGAATATTCTGCTTTGTAGTGTTTTTTAAGCTCTTCATCTGATTCAAAGTATTTCTTTGCTGAACACCCAGAGGGATATTTCCGTGTCATACTCTTTAGAATCAAGTATGTATTTATTAAAGTTTTTGTTGATAAGAATATTAATCATCAGTGGAGGTGTTTCTTTTACGTGCATCGTCCATGTAGTTTTGTATTATTTTTTCTTCTACACCAGATGCTATCATTATGCCGCCAATAGCACCAACCACTACGCCAATACCTACCCCTACTGCGGCATATTCTTCGCTGTGAGTATTTTGATAAGTAATCATTGCTGTTATGCCTGCTGTGAGCATGCTTGTTAAGAAGGGAATACACATTACTCCAAAGCCGGCATTACTATACCTAACAGAGTCTTCAGCTTTATCTTCAATCTGGCGCATATCTATAAATTCAGGGTGTTTAACTCCTTTGTCTAGACTGTCATCATCTACACTGATATCTTGACCTTGAACACTCATATTTTCATCTAAGCTTATATTCTAATCAGAATAGAATCAGATTTATAATACTTATGAAATAAAAAGATAAAAGAAAAAGAATAAAAAAATAAAAAACACTTATTCTGCTCTTCCTAGTCTTGTAAATCCGATTATTAGTCCGATTACAACTAGTAAAGCAACCAATACTAGTAATACTACTTCTAGTACTGTTTTTACTGTGTTTTTCCAGTTTGCTGGAACATTTTCCTGAACATCTTCAGTTGCTGTTTCTTCAACAAGTACCACTGTTTGTTCTGGTTCAGGTTGTGCTTCTGCTTCAACACTGATTTGTGTTTTTGCCAGGACTTTGTCGTGGTCTCTGTTGTAGCCAACGTATATTTGAGCTTCGTATAGTCCTGCTTCTGCATTTGCAGGAATTCTCAAATATAGTTCTTCTGTTTCTTCTTGTTCGCCTTTTTCAACAGAATCAATGTAGTCTGTTGCTGAGATTCCTAGTTCTGGAATCATTAGTTTTACAACAACGTCATCTTCGTCTTTTTCTCCCATGTTTTCTAGGCGTACTTGTCCTAGTAATGCTGTTCCTGCTTTAACATGCTTTCCTGGATGGAATACTACATCAGTTACTTTTAGTTCATGTCTTGGCAAATCAACTTTTAGTTGGTATCGTGCTGAGATCATGTCTTCGCCGTTTCTGTTTGTGAACAATAGTCTTAGTTTGTAGTCGTCTTCTTCAACATCTTCTGGCAGAGTTACAGTTAGTGTTTTTCTGTATTTTACTCCTGCGTCCATGCTTATTGGTCCGATCATGTCAGCTATTTGTTCTACATCGTTGTATTCATATCCAGAGATAAATGCTCTGATTTCTATGTCTTCAACATCTTCTGTTGGTACCATGGTTAGTTCGATTTCAACATCTTGTCCTCTTTGGATGTCTAATCTTACTGAGTCTCCTTCAACAGCTTCGCCGTCAATTTCAACTCGATGCACATCTATCGGTAACGCTAAAACGTTAGTAGCTAGTAGGGTTATCAATAGAATGCATAGCGCGCTTAAAATTTTTGCTTTCATTTGTTCTTCCCCCCAATTTATAGTCGATAATGACTTTTGTTACTACTGGAAAATACTCTCCCTTTATAAAGGTTGCGTACTTAGAGCATTGGTAAGTAGTAACTGAGGTATTCTCTGCAGAATATAGGTTGGAGAAGTTAGAAATGCGCGCGCATGATTTTTCCTATGTCAGAAACATCTTTTTTTTCTTGTGTGGTTAAATCTGCAATTGTTTTTTTTGCATTTATTACCATTCTATAAGTTATTTCTAATTCAGATGTTATCCGCGGCAGCAGATTCATGTAATGTGGTCCTAAAAACTCATATACTTCGCACGTGTCATACGGCCTATCTGGACCGCGAGGATCTATTTGTTCAGGTTCTGTAAGTTTGAGCAATGCTTGGCTTATGCGTCTGCTTATTTTATCAGGATGTTCTTGTAATTGTGCTCTCAGGTCTAGGAATATTGATGCAATATAATTTGCTCCTAAGTTATGCCTTGCAATTGCGTGTGTATCGCCTTGTAAATATTCTACAGTTGCCATTGCTAATATTTTTAGAATTTTGTCCTTTCTTGTTGTGACTGTTGTTTCTGTTTCAGTGATAGAACTTACTAGTATTGCTTCAAGTATGCTTTCTCTTTGGTGTCTCTCTTCTTCTTTTTGCATGGCCTCTGCTTTGCTTTCCGCAGGATTTTCATTTATGTAGTCTTCTATAATACGATTCCTAGCATCTGGATCAATCTGTTTGTAGAGATCTTTAAGGTTCATATAGATTAAAAGTACACTTGAATTTATATTTCTTGTGTATTTTTAGACTATATTCTCCCAAACATTTAAAAAACCCTGTAATTTAACCTTATCCTATGATTAGACAGCCGATTGTGACAATGATGGGTCATGTGGACCATGGAAAAACAAGTGTTTTGGATCAGATTAGGGGCAGTGCTGTTGTTGCCAAGGAGGCAGGGGGTATTACTCAGGCAATTGGTGCTTCAATAATTCCTATTGATACTATTAAGAAGGTTTGCGGGTCTTTGTTGGATCAGTTGAAATTAAAATTAACTATTCCTGGTTTGTTGTTCGTGGATACTCCGGGTCATGCTGCTTTTACCAGCTTGAGAAAAAGAGGGGGGAGTCTTGCTGACATGGCTATTCTGGTTATTGACATAAATGAAGGTTTAAAGCCTCAGACTATTGAGTCTATTGAGATTTTAAAATCTTACAAGACTCCTTTTTTGATTGTTGCTAATAAGATTGATTTAATCAGTGGTTTCAGGTCTGAGAAAGGTCCGGCCATTTCTGTTATTAACAAGCAGAATGATGATGTGATTCAGGAGCTTGATAAGAAAATCTATGAGATTGTTGGCCAGGTTGCTGAGCATGGTTTGATTTCAGAAAGGTTTGACCGGGTCGATGATTATTCTAAATCAATTGCTATTGTTCCTGTTTCTGCCAAAACTGGGGTGGGCATTCCAGAATTGTTGATGGTCTTGACTGGTTTGGCGCAAAAGTATTTGGAAAAATGTTTGGAGTGTAATGTGAACGGCCCTGCTAAGGGTACTGTTTTAGAGATTAAGGAGGAAAAAGGGATGGGTAAGGTTATGGATGTTATTGTTTATGATGGTACCTTGTCTGTTGGTTCTCCTTTGGTTGTTGGCGGCTTGACAGGTCCGGTTGTTTCAAGAGTTAAGGCTTTGTTTATTCCTGCTCCTTTATCTGAGATGCGTGAGAAACGGGCGAAGTTCAAGTCTATTAAGGAGATTTCTGCCGCAACTGGCGTGAGGATTGTTGCTCCTGGTGTTGATGATGTTGTTTCTGGCATGCCGATTATTGCGGGCATGGATGAAGATAAGGCAAAAGAGGAGGTTCAGAAGCAGGTTGAGGAGGTTTTGATTGAGACTGATGAGACAGGTATTGTTATCAAGGCTGATTCTTTGGGTTCTTTGGAAGCTTTGATTAATTTGTTAAGGGAAAAGAACATTAAAATTAAAAAAGCAAGTGTTGGCCCGATAAGCAAGAGGGATTTGTCTGATGCTGAGGCGAATTATGATAAGAATCCTTTGTTGTCTGTGATTTTGGGTTTTAATCTTCGTTCTCCTGAAAATGTTCCTGAAAGGGTTAAGGTTATTTGCAATGATGTTATTTATAAATTGATTGAGGATTTGGAAGAGTGGCAGGAAAATAGCAAGAAGCAGATGGAGTTGAAGGCTCTTGGTGAGTTGACCAAGCCCTGCAAGATTCAGTTGTTGAAAGGTTATACTTTTAGGCAGTCTAATCCTGCTGTTATCGGCGCCGATGTTTTGAATGGTACTTTGTCTACTAATATTTCTTTGATGAATCAGGAGGGTAAGGTGTTGACTGGCGTTAAGGGTATTCAGGAGGAGCAGAAATCTTTGTCAGAGGCGGAAAAAGGAAAACGGATTGCTGTTTCTTTGACTGGCGTGATTATAGGAAGACAGGTTAAGGAGGGAGATATTTTGTTTTCTGTTATTCCAGAGGATGAGTTTAGGAAGTTTAAGAAGTATAAGGAATATCTTACGAAGGATGAAAAGGAATTATTAAAAGAGATTGCTGTGATAATGAGAAACAGGAGTCCTGTTTGGGGTGTTTAAATGAAGTCTTCTTTGAAGATTCTTCCCAGCAAGGAGATAAAATTTTTTAGAAAATTGATTAAAGACCAATGGGATGCTGATTTTGTTGATGATTACGCTTTTTTGATGAGTTCTAAGAATAAGTTATACATCGCAAATAAGGATATTGGAAGGTTAAATCTGGAAAAATTAAATATCAATAATGTGGGTTTATATTTCGGTGAGTTTAGAAAAGATTTGTTAAGATTGAGTATTGAAGGATCTCAGTTGATTGGCCCTTTGGCTAAGAAGAATGTTGTTGAGATCCCTGATGTTTTTGTTGTTCCTTGGTTAAGAGGAGTTGATATTGCTTTGAAGGCAGAAGGAGAGAATTTTGTTATTATCAAGAACAAGAATGATTTTATGGGCTGTGGTAAAATCACAGATGAGAAGATTCTTAATTTTGTTCCAAAAGCAAGACGGTTGATGGTTGAGGATTTGCCTTAATTAATTTCTTTCCACAATTTATCTCCAACATAATGTAAAATTTTGATTGATTTTCCTGATTTTTGTTTTTTTATTTCTTCAGAACTGAATAAGGCAATTCCTATTGCAAGGGGTTTGTCGTGTTTTTCATCAACAATTGCAATCACGTCGTTCTGTTTGATTCCTTTATCAATCTTTACAATTCCGGGCCGCATCACATCTGCTCCCGAAGTAACAAACTTGATTGCGCCCATGTCAACTGTTGTTTTTTTGAGAAAATTGTTTTCAAGGACATTTTTAAGTGTTGGAACAATAAGCTTTTCATGGTAAAAAAAATAAGTTTTGTCATCTTTTTTTATGATCTTGTATTCGTTCTCTTCTAATTCTAATTTGTCTTTCTTTGAAAAGAATTCATCCAAGTCGTAGAGTTCGTTTAATGTTTTGTTAATTTTTTTTATCTCTGATTTATTGAGTTGTTTTCTCATCTAAAGTTTTATATACCTTGTTACTTTTAAACTTTACTATGAAATTAATTTCAGAGAAAGATTGGATTAAGAAGATTGTTGAATTGGAAAAACGAGCAAATAAAGAGAAAAAAGCAACAAAAAAACAGTTAGAAAAAGAATTGATTAATGTCATTCGAAGAAACATTCCTGACAAGAAATTTGGAATTTTGTTTTCCGGCGGCGTTGATTCCACTTTAATTGCTTTGATTTGCAAAAAACTCAAAACAGACTTTGTTTGTTACTCTGTCGGCTTGGAGGGCTCCCCGGATCTGGTCTGGGCCCGGGAAATTGCCAAAAAATATGATTTCAATCATAAAATTAACATTTTAAAATTAAAAGATATGGAGGCTTTGTTCAAAAAGACCAAAAAAAATCTTAAACACGTTGATACCTTAAGTGTCGGTGTTGGTTCTGTGTTGGTTTCTGCCATTGAATTGGCAAAAAAAGATAAGATTAATACTTTATTTACTGGAATGGGTTCAGAGGAGATTTTTGCAGGGTATCATTTTCATGATGAGGCAGAGGATGTTCATGGGGAATGCTGGAAAAGATTAAAGACTATGTGGCAAAGGGATATGTTTCGCGATTTTTCTATTGCTAATGCAATGAATGTTGAGTTAGTATCTCCTTTTTTAGATGAGGATTTGATGTTAACTGCTATGCGTATTCCTGCCAAGAAAAAAATTGACAAAAAAAATAAAAAAATTATTCTTAGAGAAGTAGCAGAGGATTTGGGTTTGGCTAAAAAGTACGCATGGAGGCCCAAAAAAGCTGCTCAGTACGGCAGTTATTTTGACAAGTGTATTGAAAAGCTTGCAAAACAAAAAGGTTTTATATTCAAGAAGGATTACATTGCTCAGTTGTGAGTTTTATGGGAGAACAAGAAGATGTTTGCATTGAATTATGTTCTGCGAGTATTACTGGAAGAAAAAAACAATATATTTTACAGGAATTATTAGATGAACTTATGCTTTGTGAAGATGTAGTTTTGGTTGCAGGCGGTTTTAATAAAAAATATTTTTTACAGGTTAAATTGGATGAAGAATATTTTTTAATCCGTACATATGGAATTCTTATTAGTAATAATTAGGTTTCAGGCTTCTAGTGCTTGAAGTCCAAGGTCAGTAAGCTGAATGACTTTTCTCCAGCCTTTTTGATCCTTGACTTCTGTCACTTCGATGAAGCCTAGGCCTTCGAGTTCCTTTTTGATTGTGTTGCCTTTGCGTGCAGACAATCCAAGGGCGTCGTAGACCTTCGCAGTCCCCATTCTGGGGTGTTTTTTCAGGCAATTCATGAATTTTTTTTGTTCTTTTGAAAATGAATATGATTCAAGTATTGGTTGGCTTATCATGTCGCCTTTTTTCGGTTTAATTCCGGATGCTTTGGTTATGTTTTCCACTCTTTTTAGTTGTCTTTCTACTGCAGAAATGTTTGTTCTTTCTTTAAATATTTTTAGTTTTTTCTCGCTTTTTATTATTTTTGTCATTCTTTTTCTTAGTTCTTCATCGCTTATTTTTTCTTGTTTGGTTTCAGATAATGGCACTTTGATTTCAAATGGTGTGAAATGTCTTTCTGATAGTTTTACCAGGGCAGTTCCTACAGGTAATAATGTGAAATAATTGCGGTTGTCGCGTATGTGCATTAGTCCTGAGACTGCGTCTACATCATATGGGAGTATTTGTTGGAATGCGATGTTGCATGCTGAATTTCCTGCAACTACATCGCTTAGTTTTGATATGTGTTGGTCAAGACAGATTAATGAAATTCCATATTCTCTTACTTCTCTGTATATCATTTCTGTTACACTTTCTTTTACAAATCTTGTTTTGTCTTTCAGGAATATGTTGTGTGCTTCGTCAACTAAAATAGCAATCTCAAACTCTTCTTTTCTTGGCATGTCGTGGGCTTTTTTGGATTTGTAAATGTAAGTTAAGACATATTCGCAAAAGAATTTTTTCTCTGCATCGTTTAGTGAGTTCAGTTCAAATATTATTCGTCTGTCCAGAAGATCTTCTACTTTCATTGTGTATTTGTCTTTGCAGTTTATTGCTTCTCCAAAGTGTCCGAATGTCAGTGCGTGTGCTATTCGTATTGCGCTTGTTAGCCATTCTGATTGTCGTCCTTTTCCTCCTCTTTGGTCTGCTTCTTTTTCTTCTAGTCTGTCTCTTATTTGCCACCATGTTGGGTAGTTTTTGCTTCCGTTGTAGACGCCGAAATCGCGGAATGCTTTATCTAATGTTTCAGTTAGTATTTTGTGTACTCCATAGCTTGCAAAAAAGCTTTCTGTGATTAAATCACATAGTAGGCCGACCCATTCTTTTGGGTCTACTCCTTCTGGCGGTTCGTTTATGTTTGTGCGGAACAAATTGCTTGCTCTTGGGTTTCCTACTGTAAAGCAGAGCAAGTTTTTGTCCAGTTTCATTAGTGGTCTGAAGCTTTTTTTCCAGTCAAATACTATGAAGGGTTTTTTATTGTCTATTAATTGTTCTAGCAGTACAAAGGCCATGTTTGTTTTTCCTGAGCCGCTCATTCCTGAGATACAGATGTGTCTTATCATGTCATGGTCTCTTAGCTTGAATGGTCCGTATTTTTTGTCTGCATATATTGTTGTTCCAAGCTCGTATTTGCCTTCCAGTGGTTTTTTTGGCGGCGGTAACAGTATTTTTTCTTCAATTAGAGAAGTGTTGAGTTTGTCTTCGTATAATGCGTTTATTGCACGTTCTATTTCTCTTTTTATTTCTATGTCGTCTGCGAGTTTATATTGTAGATAGAGTAAATCAGCTTTCCTGCCCATTACTGGTCTTAGTTTTTTGCAGATTTCCTCAACTGTTAGTGCTCTTAGCATTTTATTGTTCTTCAAGTAGTTTTGCCATCATTTCTGTTTTGCTTTCTTTTTCCTTGAATTCCTGCATTCTTTCTCTTAGTTCTTTTTTTAATAGTGCAATGTCTTTCCATTTGTCTATTATTTCCTTGACTTTTAGTTGTTCTATGTCTGTTTGTTTTTGTCTTATTCTTTGTTTTTCTTGTTCTTCCATATCTGATGTTGAAAGCATTAGGTTGTTTAGTTCTATTTTGATTTTTTCCAGTTCCTCTAATACTTCTTTGTGTATTTGTTCTCTTGTTGCTATTTGTTGTTCTATGTCTTTTATTGCTTCTTTGGTGAATTCTGCTTTTTCTTTTTGTAGTGTTGAGAGTAGTTTTGAGACATCTGTTTTCTTTTCTTTTATGTCTGACAGTTTTATTCCTTCTAATGATAGTTTTTTTGCCATTTTCTTTGTTTAGGGGCCTTCTCCCGCGGTTTTTCAAGGGTATTACACCCTTTTCCATGTTTTATATGTTCTTAATATATAAAGTTTTAGGTTATTTCACTTGTTGCTTCTTTATTATTATCTATATAGAAAATAATTAGCAAAAGAGAAGAAGTCCTCCAATCTTCTTCTCTTGTAGATGTTCTTGAGCTGTGTTTGTATTACTTCTCCGGTTCCTTGGTTGCCCTGCCGAACTCGTTGAGTTTCTCTGTTTTCTTGAGAAGCTCGTCGAGCTCTTCCATGGTGACGCTTGTGGCGTCATCTTCCAGGGTTTTGTTCAGGTCGTCCAGCTTGGCCGTGATGGTGTCGAGCTGGGCTTTCATCGCAGCGTTGTTCTTCTCCATGTTCTGGACAAACGTGTCCCACGGAGTCGTCTTCTGCTGCTGCACCGGGGGCGCCGTGGTGCATCCGAACATAGCCATCGCCACCGCGGCGAGCACGATTCCTGTCATCAGGGCTTTCATGTTTTCCCTCCTCTCTTGGGTGAAATCAGTTCTTGTTCTGGAGCTGAAATGCTCCGCTCTTTCGCTTTTTGTTTCGCCGCCTTTTCTGCCGTTTTTCCTCCTTGGAGATTTGGTTTGCGGGGTTCCAGTTGTCTTGTTTTTGTCTTTTTCTTTTCTCCCTCTTGGATCGAGTCATGGGGCTTTCCTTTTTCTGTGTGCCTTGGATGGTTGCCCTTCCTCCTCCCACGCTTTCACGCCTTTTTTTGTTTTTGAGTTCAACCTCCTTTCTTGGTAAAGGATTAGGAAGATTGTCAATTTTTTTCTTCTGTCCCGTATCTGTTTCCCTAGACACTTTTCTTTAATTAAGGCCAGTGGCCCTGCAAGACTCTGAGTCAGTACAGGGCCGCCTGGCCATATGAAAAGAGAGGGAGTTCTTTCCTGGCTTTCGTCAGGATTGTTTTTTTAAGAGGCCGGCTCGTCAAGATCTCACCAAAACCTTTTCAAGCCGGCCCCTGGGTGATGAAACCGCCTATTTCTTTATCCAGTCCTCGAACTCCTTTGATTCCGAGGACGATTTAGGCCATTCGTGGGGAAGAGGTGCCCTCTCGAATTGCTCGATGAGAGCATCGAGTTGAGCGCAGCCTTCCTCATCTGAAATTTTTCCGCACTCCATTTTTGCGGTGATCTCGTCGAATTTGGCCTGGACTTGGTCGTCCTGGTGCTTCAGCGCAACGATGTTCTCGATCATCTTTTGGGTGTCCGAAAACACCGAAGCGTTCTCGATCTCGACTTCGACGTGGCCGGGATGAGACGGAGTTTTCTCCTCTTCGTGTGTTACTGCGAAGAAGATGATGGCTCCCAGAACCAGGAGGGTGACCGTTCCGAACGCAATCAAGATTTTCCGGGTCCGAGACATAATTACCTCCTTCCATGGTTTTCCGTCCTTAACAGCTTTTTTCTTACAATAAGAAAATGGCGATGCCTGTCAAGAACTAGTTGTTTTTCCGCGGTTTTCCACGAGGAATCCGCGTTGCTTATGATTTGATTCTGGTTTTTTCCTGGAAGAATTAATCTTTAGCAAGACTCATTACCGCAGTAACTGTCTGTGCTTTCAGATGTAATCTCCCACCATTAAACCAATCATAAACAGTAACCCTATTCTAGGGTAAATTTATGGGTCTTTTTTCTTTTTGTTTTGAGTCTTTAAATAGAATTAAGATATTGTTCGTCCTTTATAAAGCTTCGCTTTATTTTACTACTAACAAGTTACTAATTTATATGTATCTCTATTATATCTCCATCTTCTAATACTTTATCTAGTTTTAAGAATATCTGTCCTGGAAACTTGGCTGATTTCCCCCATATTTTGGCATATTTGAATTTTTTTACAAAATCACGATGAATTCTGTTGCACATGTCTTTTATTGTGGTTCCTTTTTTTACTATCATTGGCACATCCAAATCAGGTTTTTTATTGACTTCTTTCATGAATACGCGGATAAAGTTCAGTTTTTGGAATATAAGTTCTTTTAATTCTTCAATACCTTCATTTTTTTCAGCACTTATGACCACATCTGGTTTTATTTCATTAATCAGTTGCTTTTTTTTGGCTGGTGAAACAGCGTCAATTTTAGTGATAACAGTCAAAGCAGGGGTATATACTCTGTTTCCTATTACCGAGTCTATTAGCCGGTCTATGTCTAATGGGCTGCGAATCACCACATCTGCATTGTTTACTTTCATTTCTTTTAGAACATTTTGTATTGTTTTCTTGCTGAGTTTTAATTTAACAGTAGAACCTATGCTTAGTCCTCCTTTTGCTTTTTTTTCTATTTTAACATCTGGTTTTTCCTGATTTATTCGTATTCCTGCATCGTGTATTTCTTTTAATATTGCCGCGTAGTGTTCTGGGTGTTTTGCATCAATTAGTATTAGTATAAGGTCTGAATTGCGGACCATTGAAAGTATTTCTTTTCCTCTTCCTTTTCCTGCTGCCGCTCCTTGTATTATTCCTGGTATGTCTAATATTTGTATTTTGGCAAAGTTGTGTTCAAGTAATCCTGGAACAACATCAAGTGTGGTAAACTCATATGCTCCTACTTTGGATTTAGATTTGGTTATTGCATTAAGTAAAGTGCTTTTACCGACAGATGGGAAGCCTAGTAGTACTACAGAAGCATCTCCTGACTTGCGCACTGCAAATCCGGTTCCTTTTTTCTTTTTGCTTTCAACCTCTAATTTTTCCCGGAGTTTGGCAATTCGCGCTTTTACAACACCAAAATGGTGTTCAGTAGCTTTGTTGTATTGTGTTTTTTTCAGTTCTTTCTCAAGTTCTTCTATTTTTTCTTTTGTTCCCATAGTATTTTTATCGAGGCCAAACCTTTAAAAACATTATGCTTTTTATTGTTTAAATGCAATGGCTGGATTTGTTTCATGATATATCAAACAAGGTAGCAGTTACTGTTTTGATTATTTTGGTCGGTTTTATTATCGGTCGGATTGCAGGCAGGCTTATTTTCAGAATTCTGCACGAAATTGAGATTGATCGGTTGATTTCTAAAAAAAAAGCAGATATTGCAAATAGTGTTTCCCAGGTTATTGAATATACTATTTATGTTATTACTGTTTGCCTTGCTTTGGATAATCTTGATATTCTTGCTTTTGCTTTGATTGCCGCTGTTGTTATACTCGCAGTAATACTTATTATTTCAGCTTTGCTGGGCTTTAAGGATTTTGTTCCTAACTTTTTGTGTGGTTTATGGATTAAAAATAAGGGATTGGCAGTTGTAGATACTAATATTCGGTTAAGCAGTGTAAAAGGCAGGGTAGTTAAGCGTGGTTTGCTGCATATTAAGGTTAAAACCAAGTCTGATGATATTATCTCTGTTCCTAATTGTGTTGTTGTAAAGAAAAAGTGGAATTAACCTATTTCAAGAACGCTCACTACGTTGAATAATTGTGTCCGTGTGTCTGCCTGCATATTTGTGTCATTGCTTATTTCTTCCAGTTCGTGCAGTGCTCGGCTTATTTTAATTTTATTTTCTTCTTTTTGCTGCAAGACTTCTATTGTTTTTTCCAGTCGTGTGCGTACGTTTTTTGGAACTCCACTGTCTTCCAGCATTTCCTGCAGCATTTCTATTGCATTACGGATGTTCATGGTAAATACCTTTATTTTTCTTGTTTCATTCCGCCGAGAACTTCTTCTTGTAATTTTTTGGCGTCTTCTTGTATTTTTTTCTCTTGTTTTTCTATATTTTTGATCCGCAGGTTGATAACTTCTTTTTTTTGTTCCAGTTCTTTTTTAAGTGTGTCTTTGTCTGCTGCAACCATGAGGTTGCCTACAATCTTGTATGCGTGTTCTGTTTTTTCTGATTCTGTCAGTGCGGATTCTATTTCAAAGAGTTGTGTCTGGAATTGCTGTTTTTGCATTGCAAATTGCTGTAGCTGTTGTTCAAATAATTGCAGTTTTGCGATTTTTTCTTGTGCTTTTGCTTCCATTTTTATCGTGCTTTTACTTTGGTTATTGTGCTTCTTGATTTGTATATTATTTTGCTTCCGCAATATGGGCATCTTATTCTCTTCCCCATTAGTTCTTTGCTTATTTTTTTCCCGCAGTGGAAACAGATGTATTTCACCATTTTATTCCTCTTCTTGGACCTCTTCTTCTTTTACCGCTTCAAATTGTTTAGTTTTTCTTCCTACAACATATGCTTTTCCTGTGAATTTACTGTTGCATTTTTTGCATTCGTATATTCCGTAAGAAATTCTTTTTGCTTTTGGTTTTGAACAATATGGACAGAGCTGTGGTTTTTTTTGTTCTTTTTCTATTGTTGCAAGTCGATGCTTGGTTGTTGCTCCGTATCTTGTTCCAAATCGTTTTGCAGGTCCCAAACCTTTTTCTTTCGCCATAGCACTATATTGAAGGCGGTTTATTTAAAAAGGTTTCGCAACCAAACTTTTATATATAGAGTTAGCACTTATGAGTTTTATGGCATTGACAGCGCATCAAAGGTTTGAATTGAAGAAAGTTATCAAGGAATTGGATAGTTTTAGGGCTGCTCATACAGAGTTTGTCAGTGTTTATATTCCTGCAGGGTATGATATCAACAAGATAATCAATCATTTGGCTCAGGAGCAGGGTACTGCTTCTAATATTAAGTCTGCTTCTACAAGGAATAATGTTATTAGTGCGTTGGAAAGAATGATTCAGCATTTGAAGCTTTTCAAGAAGACTCCGCCTAATGGATTGGCTATTTTTTCAGGCAATGTTCTTTCAAGGGAGGGCAAGTCTGATGTCCGGGTGTGGTCTGTTGAGCCTCCTGTTCCTTTGAATACTAGAATTTACAAGTGTGATAAGACTTTTGAGCTGGGTATTTTGAGGGATATGGTTGATGTCAAGGATATGTATGGCTTGGTTGTTATGGATGCAAGGGATGCGAATATTGCTTTGTTAAAGGGCAAGCGGATTGTTCCTTTGTTAAAGACTCATTCTCATGTTCCTGGCAAGATGAAGGCCGGTGGACAGTCGTCTCATCGTTTTCAGGCTAATAGGGATTTGGCTGTTAAGGAGCATTTGAAAAAAGTTGCAGATTATATGAAAGAACAATTTCTTGGCAGGGAGGATGTCAAGGGAATTCTTGTTGGAGGTCCTGGTCCTAACAAGCATGATTTGGTTGAGGGCAATTTTATCACCGGCGATGTTAAGAAGAAGATTATTGCTGTTAAGGATTTGTCTTACACCGGTGATTTTGGTTTGCAGGAATTGGTTGATAAGTGTCAGGATGTTTTGGCTCAGGAAGAGATTGCTGATGAGAAAAAGGTTATGGGTGAGTTTTTTAATTTCTTGTCTACTAAGCAGGATATGGTTGCTTATGGTGAGAATCAAGTCAGGATGGCTTTGTCTATGGGCGCAGTTGAAACTTTGTTATTGTCTGAATCTTTGGATGATGATACGATTGATGAGTTTGATGAGTTGGCGAGAAAGTTTTCTACAGTAGTTAAGATTATCTCGACAGAAACACGGGAAGGTGTTCAATTAAGGGATATTGGAAAGATTGCCGCGATTTTAAGATATCCTGTTAATGTGTAAAATGAGATTGGTGGAAAAAGCTTTTAGACAGTTGTTTCCTGATAAAGAGTTTTCTTATACTGATGTCCTTGAGTATTCTGGAAGGTTTAAGGGTTTTAATGCTAATGCAAGATTAAATAATCTTACAAAGACAATCACCTTTAGTTTAAGTAAGAATTGGAAGGGTGTTGATGAGCAGATTAAGATTGGGTTGGTTCAGTCTTTGCTGTTGCGGTTATTCAAAAAAAAGGCAAGAACAGTTAATATGGATTTGTATGATAATTTTATCAAAAATCTTCATATTGCAATTCCAAAAACAAAATCAAATCCTGTTTTAGAGGAATCCTTTAACAGGATTAATAAATTATACTTTGCCGGAATGATTGACAGGCCCAATTTAAGGATTGGCAAGCCCTCTGCAAGGACTTTGGGTAATTATGATTATGGAACTGATACGATTACTATTTCTTCTTTGCTTGTTCCTCATTTAGATCTATTGGATTATGTGATGTATCATGAAATTCTGCATAAAAAAACAAAATTTAACTCAAAAAACGGCAGAAGTTTTCATCACACAAGACAATTCAAACAATTAGAAAAAGCCTATCCAAATTCAAAAGAATTAGAGCAAAAATTGGGCAGGATTTCAAGCAAAAGAAAAATTTTATTCAGTTTGTTCTAATAAATCTTTGCCTGTTATTTTTTGGAATCGCGCGATTCTTTCTAAAAGATTTACTTTATGTCTTTGTTGGTATTGCATTATTCCTTCCAGCACTGCAATAGTGACAGCTTGGTTGCACAGGTTTATGTTATGCTGGTATTTTCCTGTAGGGCCGTCTAATATTTTGTTTAAGTATGCTTCCTGCATTGCTAATAGCTTTCCCTCAAAAGAATCTCTTGCTTCTGATAAGATTTCTTTTTCTTGGTTTGTTAGTTTTCTCAGCACTTGTTTTGGTTTTTGTCCGTTGTATTTTGTTGATAGGGCGGCAAGTATTTTTGGCTGTACAGATACTGCATGAGATTCTGGAATCCGGTATGCGATTTCTGGCGTCAAACATACTGCAATTCCTCTTTGGTCAAATCCTAATTCTGTCATTTTTGTTTAAATCCGATTTTAGGTTCATTATTTTCGCTGTAAGCGCGGTAACGCAAGTTATGTTTTAGTTCTGTTTGTTCAAGAAAATCAATTCGTGGCAGGTCTGCTTCAATTCTATTTACTTTTTTCCACATGTATGGTCTTATTGTCAGACGATTTTGCAGGTCTTGTCGCATTTCTTCCTAGGATCCGTCGTATTTCTCATCTCGCAATGCAATTAGCCTTTGGAAGACTATAAACTCCTTTTCAGGAATCTGAGCTAGTGCTGCTTTTTCATTTTCTGTTAATTCGCGTTCTAATTCACTCATCTTACTCACCAAGAATAGGGGTTAGATGTAACTTATTTATAAAGTTTCACTTGAATACGACCAAAAACTATTTAAATACCGGTGGGTTTTCTGATATCAATGACCACGAAGATTGTTAACGTGAATCAGATTAAGTCGGGTAGCTACCTTTTGGTGGATGGGGTTGCTTGCAAGGTTACTGATGCTCAGT
>WJKI01000016.1 GCA_014729195.1 Candidatus Woesearchaeota archaeon | reverse complement strand
TAAGAAATAAAACTAGATTAAAAGAACTTAAAAAAGTGAAAGTGATAAAACCCCATCCTTTGTTCAGAATAGTACAAGGAAAAATAGAAAGTTGGGAAAAGGTTTAAGATTCTATGTCTTTTATTATCGCATTTATGTATTTATCAATATTCTTTTTTGATACTTCTGCAAGTTCTTTGAATTTTTTAGTAACATCCATGTATTCGTATTGCATATATTTCAGAGCATTTCTTGCCAAATCATATATGTTTGTTTCATATCCAAATATTGATTCATGGATTGGTGCAAATTCCTTGTCGAGAATATTTGTGGATTTTTCTATTTCTTTATTTTCTAATGCTTTTTTCGCTTTTAATAACAAGTCCAGCATTATTTTCTTTTTTTCTTTCATCTCCTTTTTATCCATGGTATCACCCAGTATGCAAGTGCGGCAGTTATAATTACTATTATCCAGAATAGTCCCCAGCTCATTATTCGGGTTATCGAGAGAATAAATGATATTATGATGAATATTGCCAAAAATCCGCCTATAAATTTCAATATTACATTCTTCAAAGTGCTTTTTTCAGTGATTTTATTGCCACCTCTATCTGTTTTGAGTCCGGTTCCCGGGTTGTCAATCGTTGTGTCCATAATCCCGGAGCCATTAATGTCTTTAATACCAGACTATTCTTAAATTTTGTGCTTAATTTGATAATTTCATAGGATATTCCTATAATAATAGGAACAAATAATATCCTGAAAGGAATGTTGACAAACCAGCGCGGATCTTTTATCAATGAGAATAATAAGATGCTTATAATAATCACAAAAACCAATAAACTTGTTCCGCACCGTGAATGTATTGTTGAGTATTTCTTGACATTGGAGACAGTTAGTTTCTCATCAGCTTCGTAACAGTTTACAGCTTTGTGTTCTGCTCCGTGGTATTGAAAAACTCGTTTCATGTCTTTCATCAGTCCTATTGCTGCTAAATAAAGAACAAATAGCAACACCCTGAATAATCCATCAATCAGGTTAAACCATATGTTTATTTGTGAATAAAATATTTTGGTTAGATAATATGGGGCAACAATGAAAATTCCGATTACTGCTCCGATTGAAATAATAAAAGTTAGTAATATCTGCCACCATTTCATTTTTCCTTCGTGTTCTTCTGTCTGCTGGTCTGCAGACCATGTTAATTCCTGCATTCCCACTATCATCAGTTCAAAAAGTGAAATTATTCCCCTTAAAATAGGCAGTCTATAGATTCTTTTGCGTTGTATAATGGGGGTGAATTCCCTTTTTTTAGAAATGATCTTTTTGCCTTTGCGCACAGATGTGACGATTCTTTTTTTTGATTTCATCATCACTCCTTCTATTACTGCCTGTCCGCCTATTTCTTGTTTTTTCATTTTTGTTTTAATGTTAACGCGTGATTTTGTTTTTTTCTTAAGCAACGCTTTCTTATATTGTTTCCCATTTGCCTGGAACCATGATTTTGCATACTATTTCTGTGTCTTCAAGTAATTCCTTGAAATATTCTGCATCATCAATTGTTCCTGCTATTTTGCCGTAATGCATTGGTATGGCTACTTTTGGCTTTATTAATTTTGCTGCTTCTGCTGCTTGTTTTGCGTCCATTGTGTAGGTTCCGCCAACAGGTAAAAGAGCTATGTCTGCCTTGATATCTTTCATTTCTGGGATGAATGACGTGTCTCCTGCAAAATAAATTGAGAGTTCTGGAGTTTGTATTAAAAAGCCAACTCCGTTTTCTTTTGTGTGTGTTTGTTGAGGTGTTTCAGAAGTGTTATATGCTGGGAATATTTTTACAGTTATTGTTTCTCCTAACAGTCCTTCTTCTCCTGGCCGCACTGATCGGCATCTGTATATTTGCGATGCTACTTCTGCTGTTCCTATAACTGTAGTATCTTCTTTCATTATTTTTTCAGCTATTGAACGATTAAAATGGTCATAGTGGGCGTGAGAAATCAGTATAACATCTGCTTTGTCAGAATATTCGCCGGCATAAGGGTCTATGTAAAAAACAAGCCCGTCAATTTTTAGCTCAAAACTTGCATGGCCAAGCCATTTTATTTGCATAAAATAATGTTAGAATAGAGTATATTTAAATTATTCTATTTTGCCGTCGCCATTTAGGTCCATTTTAACATATCCCAGATCATTTGCTTCAAAAGCATATTTTGATAAGAAAATTCCTTTTTTTGTTGCAGAATCGTATGCTTCTGTTGTTGTTGTGCTGGTTGAATGGTTTAAGAAATCTACTGTGTGGTTTGTTGTGTCTATATTGCTTATGCTGTATGGTGTTGGCTTTCCTGATTCTTCCACTACAAAATAATCCTGTCCCTGGGTTATTTCTCTGTTTTCTTCTCTTGTTAATTTGCCTGCGAGGGTTTCTTTGTTTTCACTTATATTTCCAGATGCATCAAGATCAATGCTTACGGTCATATCTGAATTTTCCTGTACAAGATAAGATGAGCCGGAGTTAACTAAATATCCCTGTCCTGCTGTAAAATTAACTTGAATTGTTTGGGGTGTTCCGTTTGTTATTTTGTTGAATACTGCATAATTTCCCGGCACTATGCTTGTAAATTCAAATATTTGTGCTGTTGGGCTTCCGGCCGGTTCGTCTGCAACAATGAATTTTTCACCTTGTTTTATTCTTGCTCCTTCGTTTGTGATTGGATTTGAATTAATTATTCTTTCAAGCTCTTCTCCGTATTGGCCGGATATTTTTATGTTTCCGCTTGGTTTTGCTTCTATTCTGCGTATCTGTCCGTTCAGTTCCGCACCGTTGTTTATGTACTCCCCGAGCTTGTCTTGGGTTATTGTTATTGTCTTATTAACCCCTTCTGTGATATTGAAAAAGTAAACTTCTTTCGTGGTCGGGGTGATGTCTGCTGTTCCTGTGAATTGGTATAAATTAAACTGTTCATTTGAGTTTACCATGAAAAAATCAAGATTTTGAAGTTCGTGCTGTAAATCATGGACCAATATGTCTTCTAATACTGTTTTATTTGCAATTCTTGCCTGGTCTGCATTAAGGTCTATTCTTAGAGTATTGTTAGGGTTTATTTGTATTGGTCTGGGGATGCCTCTTATGTTCAGGTTGGCTTTTCCAGTATTGTCATGTGTAATTGTGTATGTAATTGATTTGTTTTGTGTTTCAAAAAATAGTGTTCTGCTTTTGGGGTCATACGCGCTAAATTTTAGTATTTCTTCCGGAATTGGTGTATATCCTGCCGGTGTTGTTATGAAAGTATTTCCTAAGTTTACATTTTCTGCTTCGTTTAATACTAATTTATTCTCTAATATTGGCTGTGATGGAGGAATAATTTGTTCAGGGTCTTCGGAAGTGCAGGAAGACAAGAAGGACAATCCAGTAAATAAGACAGTTCCAGAGTATGAGAGCGCATTTTCCTTTATTTTTTCCCAAAGTGTCTTTGCCATTATAATTTATATGCTTTGTAGGTTTATAAAGATTTGGTTTAAAATGCTCGTGTAACAATACCTTTATAAACCCTTGTCCTCTTGAATGTTCTATGGTTTTGGATAAATTAAGCTCTTCATTAAAAGGAACTTTGCAGAAGATTGCCAAGTCTGTTTTTGTAGATGAAAAACTGATTAATGAGCTAATCAAGGATATTCAAAAGGCGCTTTTGCAGGCAGATGTTAATGTTTCTTTGGTTTTTGATTTAACTAAAGCAATTAAAGAGAGAATTACTAAGGAAGAAACTCCTGGAGCATTGACAAAAAGAGAGCATTTGATTAATGTTGTTTATGAAGAATTGGTTAAATTTTTGGGTGGAGAAAAGGCTGAAATAAGTATTACAGACAATAAGCTGAATAAAATCATGATGGTTGGCTTGTTTGGTTCTGGTAAGACTACTACTACTGGAAAGCTGGCAAAGTATTTTACCAAAAGAGGTAAGAGAGTTGCATTGCTTGGCTTGGATATTCACAGGCCTGCTGCTATGGATCAGTTGGAGCAGGTTGGTAAGAAAGCTAATGTTTCTGTTTTTATTGATAGGGAACAAAAAGATCCTGTTAAGATTTACAATGAGTATGAATCTCAGTTAGCTAAATATGATATTGTCATGATTGATACTGCTGGTAGAGATGCTTTGAGTCAGGATTTGGTTGAGGAATTAAATAAACTAAATAAGGTAATTCAGCCAAATGAGAATCTTTTGGTTATTTCTGCTGATATTGGTCAGGCAGCTCAAAAACAGGCAGAGAAATTTCATGAAACCTGTGGCATTACTGGTGTTGTGGTTACTAAGATGGATGGGACTGCAAAAGGGGGTGGTGCTTTAACTGCTTGTGCAGTTACAAAAGCTCCTATTAAATTTATTGGAACAGGTGAAAAGATTGATGACTTGGAGCACTTTAATCCCAAGGGTTTTGTTGGAAGACTTTTAGGGATGGGTGATTTGGAAGCTTTGCTGGAAAAAGCCAAAGACGCAATTACAGAAGAAGATGCTCAGGACATGAAAAAGAAGTTTTTGAAAGGAGAATTCAATTTAGTTGATTTGTATCAGCAGATGGAAGCGATGAATAAAATGGGTCCTTTGACTAAAGTTATGGAAATGATTCCTGGAATGGGTCAATTGCAATTACCTAAGGATACTTTGAAAGTTCAGGAAGGCAAGTTAAAAAAATGGAAGTTTGCAATGGATTCCATGACTAAGAAGGAATTAGAACAGCCGGAAACTTTAGATGCTAATAGAATTGATAGAATCAGTAAAGGTTCTGGTATTCCTGTTTCAGAAGTGAGAGAGTTAATTAAACAGCACAGGCAGTCTAAGAAATTAGTCAAGTTGATGAAAGGAACTGATTCTCCTGATAAATTGATGAAGAAATTCAAGGGCAAAATGCCCAAGGGTTTTAAGTTTTAAGGAAATCGATTATTAATTCTGTATTCAACACTTCTGGATGGTATATTACTCCGTAAATTTCTTTTTCTTTGTGTTTTACTAATCCTTTCTCGTCTTTAATAAATAGTTCATTCAATACAACCTCTTTTGAATGCAGATAATATGAGTTTCCTATTTGTCCTATTTTTAAGTCGTTTTTTAATTCGCATTCAAAGATTTTTGCTATTATTTGCATTCCTGCGCAGATTCCGAATATTTTTTTGTCTGTTGTTTTGATAAATTCAAACTTTTCCAGATTTTCCAAGTATTCAAAATCCTCTAAAGCAGTTCCACAGATGATTATTTTGTCTGCTTTAGAAATGGGAAGCTCTTCAGAATAATGTTTTACCATAATTTCTTGATTTTTTTGTTTAATGATTTCATAAACAGGTTTAACAAACTCATTCTCACTTAGTTTATGCTTGCAAACACTTATTATTAGTATCACTTTGCCACCAATTCTGCTTTTTTTATGATATAATTTCCACAGTTGTCTTTAAAATCGATTTCAAAATCGTTTATTTTGATTTTTTTCCTGAAAAAAGGAGCATCTAATACTGTTGTTTCTATTTCTCCTCCTTCTCCTGCAGGGTTTATTCCCAGCTCTTGTTGTAGTTTTTCTAGTTTGGTGATGATTGTATCATCAATTTGTTTTCCTAAGAACTCTTTTCCAATTTTGTATGCAAAAACTCCTGAAATAATAACATTAAACTTTTTGGTTTCTTCAAGTAATTCCATTTGATCTTTCAGCCATAGAGGATTAAAGCACCACAGCCCTAATTCATGACAAATCTTTTGAACGCGACTGCACTGGTATATTGAGCGAACAGCTCCTGTTGCTATACCTTCAATACCGTATTTTTCCTTGGCTTTTAAAATAGCTTCTTTTAACTGAACCAATTCTTCTTCTTTTACACCTTCTGTTTCTTTTTTTATCAATGGCAGTTCCATTGCGTCTGCCTGCAGGTCTACTAGTGAAATATTCGGAACATGAAACATGTAGCTTTCAGGATTTTTAGAAATCAAACTAATTAAACATACTATTTCATGATTTACTAAAGCTTTGCTCATGGCTAAAGTAGAATCCTTTCCTCCTGAGAATAATACTCCGAGTTTCATGCTTATTATTTACAATTAGAACTTTATAAAACTATAGGAAATAACTAAAAACAACAAAAAGCAGCGTTATTTTCTATATTAGACAAACTTTACTAACCATATAGAAATAGTAAAGTTTGCCGTTATAAGCAAAATTTATATATAAGAATAATACATAGCATTATAAAAGAGGTTGAAATGCAAAAATCGACATTTATAGCGATTGTTTTTGTTGCTGTAGTCTCAATTTTCTTGGGAAGTTATATGATGAATCCTACTGGTATGTTTTCTCAGAGGTCTTTTTCTGTTTGGGTTACAGGCCCTTCAGAGTCTCAGATGAACTGGGGCAGGGGTATGAATCCTGCTTCTAAGACTATTGGCAGGGCTATTACTGTTTGCACGCCGGGAGAAAAAAAGTGTTTAACTCCTGAGGGTTTTGTTTACTGTCAGGAAACAGGCACTTCGTGGACTCGGATGTATCCTTGTCCGGGGATGTATTATTGTGATATGGATATTGACCAGTGTGTTCCTGATTATTGTCCTCATGGAACTACTTTTTGTTATAATGAGACTCATTATGTTCAGTGTTTTACTGGTTTGTTAAATAAGGATAATGTTTTTGAGTGCGAACTTGGTTGTGATTTGATTACTAATAAGTGTTTTGAGTCGTCAGTTAAGTAAAATTTATAAATAAATAAATTAAAGAATTAAAAATGCATAAAAAAAATCAGCAAATTTTGGAAAAAATCTTGACGATTATTGGGTGGGGAGTTATTATTTTTGCAGTTTATGCTATTGGTAAATTGATTGGCTTGTGGTGAATATGAATTTCTTTAGAAAAACATTGATTTTTACTGATATGCTTGGTTTGATTTTGCCTTTGATCTGGGTTATTTATCATTTAAGAGGGTCTACTATCACTGAAGTGATATTTAATTTTGCAGTGGTTTTAGTTTTGTTATATTCGAGCTTTGGTAATTTATTTAATATGTTTTTTAAGAGGTGAACCTTTTTAAACCTCTGACTTCTTTAATACTTTATGTTAAGAGAAATATATTTATCAGTTATCCTGGCAATTGCAGCAGGCATCACAATATATGGAATATCCACTGTTCCAACTGCAATTTTTGATGCAAGTCTGAAAGGATTAATTTTCAGTTTAGGATTATTCATTGCAGGTTTGCATTTTTTGAAGAATTTGACAGCTTAGAATTAAGTTTTTTAATTTCTTTAAGAGTATTATTCATATTTTTTTTAAAGTATAACATGACCAATACTGTTGTTGCTATAATAGCTAAGGAGATGATTATTACTACAGCAAGGAAAGATGTGGTAGAAAAAAGTATTTGTTTGGTTAATAAGGCAATACCTAAACCAATAAAATATGTGAATAGTATTAATACAGATGTATTATAATATTGTAAATCTAGTATATTTTTCTTTATACTGTTCGACCCTATTATTTAATCTCCAAAAGCAAATGCTAACATTATCAAACCGGCAACAACTAAAATTACAGAGCCGATTCCTACACCGTACATATTCTGCAAAAAAGCAGGAACTGCACCAATAAGTCCTAGTATTGTACTAATTATTCCTGCAACCGCAAGAATGTTTTTCTTAGTTTGTTTTCCTATTTTGAGTATACCTCCTTTTTTAATCTTCGCTTATCTCCAACTTGCCCTTATCTGCTTTTATCTTGACTTCTTTTTCGTCATCAAATTGTGTTAGTCGTGTTACAAACTCAGGTAATAATATTCTTTCTCCGCGCAGGTCCAGTTTTGCCAGTATTTCCTGTGCAGGTAAAAATTCCTTGACAACGCGGGAGCTTTTTTCTTTTATTCCTGCAGATTTTCGTTTTTGTGTTTCTTCATAAAGGAATTTGGCTATCTTGTCTGCAATGTCCACTTTTGTTGTTTCAGTTATTCCCTGAAGGCCGGGAGATAAATTTATTTCTAATACCATTGGTCCTCTGACACTTTCAAGAATATCTACTCCGCAGATAGAGACTCCCATTGCTTTTGCTGCTTCTATTGCTACTTTTTGTGTTTTTCTGTCTAGTATTATTGCAGATCCTGAGCCTCCTGCATGCAGGTTTGAGCGTGTTTCTCCTTTTATTGCTGTTCGTTTCATTGATGCAACTACTTTGTCACCCACTACCAAAGCACGGACATCTGTTCCTCCGGTTTGAACAAATTCCTGTAATAAGAATGGTTGTTTCAGCATTCCAAGAGCATCTATCATTGATGCTGCGCTTTCGTGGCTGTCTGCTACCATGACTCCCTTTCCGTGTGTTCCTGCAGGCATTTTTATTATTATTGGACATGTCATTTTTTTGAGCACTGTTTTTGCTGCTTCTGCTGTTGTTGCAACATAGGTTACCGGCATTGGTACATTATTTCTTTGAAGGTTAATGTGTGTTAGTAGTTTGTCATGGCCTGATGTGAATGCTTCGGCATCTATGGGCATGTAGCATGAAGAACAGAGCATTGCTGTTATGGATCGGAGTAAGTTTGCAAAACGAAATGAGCCTTTTGCATATATGCAGTCGTATTCAGAGATAGGTTCTCCTTTGTATAATATTTCTGCTTTGCGGCCTCCAAGACTTACTTCTAAGTCGCGTATGTCAAGCATGTCGACTGTTTCAAAGTATTTTGACATTGCTTGGGCAGTCATTTTTGAACTTACACTGCCTAAGGAGATTAATGCTGCTTTCATTTTTTCCTCTGAAAAAAATGTAAGTCTGAAAAAATTTGTTTTTTCAACGCTTTCATTTTCCTTCTATCACAAATCCGTGTCTTAATACATTCCTGCCTATAAGTGCAGGGTATTTCAGCCGCGACCTGTCTGCAATTGTGCAGTGCGCGTTAAATGTTTTTCCTTTGATTTTTAGTTTTAATTTAACTACTGGTCTTTTTGTTTTTCCCAGGGCGGATTTTATTGTTTTGTACATTTTTACGTCTCCTGCTCCTATTTCTTCTGCTAGTTTTTTGTCTATGCTGCATCTTCTTGCTCCTGTGTCTATGCGTGCGGTTACTGTTTTATTTTTTTTCTTGCCGTAAAATGTTACTTTTTCTTTAAATTTGATTTTTGTTTTTTCGTTCATTTTATTCTTCAGCTAAACTTCAAAAATGAAATTTTTTGCTGTTCTGGTTTTATTTTGTTCATTCTTCTTTTTCTTCCCGCATTGTGGGGAATAATATTACATCTCTTATTGATGGTGCATTGGTGAAGAGCATTATCATTCTGTCTATTCCTAGTCCCAGTCCTCCTGTCGGGGGCATTCCGCATTCTATTGCCTGCACAAATTCTTCGTCCATTGGATGGGCTTCTTCTTCTCCTGCTCTTAACTGCGCGGATTGTTCTTCCAATAGCTCTCTTTGTTTTACAGGGTCATTTAGTTCTGAATATGCGTTTCCTATTTCCCAGCCGTTGATAAATGGTTCAAAGCGTTCGATTAAATGAGGATGTTTTCTGCAGACTTTGCATAGCGGTGTTGTTTCTTTTGGATGGTGTGTTATGAATGTGGGTTGTATTAAGTGTGGTTCTACTTCTTTTTTGAATAATTCGTCTATTACTTTCCACTTTACTGTTTCTCCTTCAATGTCAAGTCCGTATTTTGCCACTAAGTCTTTTATGTCCATTTCGTCCATTTTTTCTATGTCTTCACAGGTGTATTTTTTTATTGCTTCGCACATTGTCAGGCGGGCCCATGGTTTTTTTAGGTCTATTGTTTTTCCCTGGTATTCTATTTTTGTTGTTCCAAACAGTTTCATTGCCACGTATTCGTATAATTCTTCTACCAAGTGCAGTATATCCTCGTAGTCTGCGTATGCCTGATAAGATTCCAGTAATGTGAATTCTGGATTATGGCTCGTGTCTATTCCTTCGTTTCTGAATACTTTTCCTATTTCATATACTCTGTCAAATCCTCCCACTATCAGTCGTTTGTGGAATAGTTCTAGTGAGATTCTCAAGTACATTTTCATGTCAAGTTCATGGTGGTGTGTCACAAATGGTCTTGCATTTGCTCCTCCGTATATTGATTGTAATATCGGCGTGTCTACTTCAAGGTATTTTTTTGATTCAAAGAAGTCTCTTATTGTTTTGATTATTCTTGTCCGCATTATGAATCGTTTGCGTACGTCTTCATTCATTAAGAGATCTAAGTGTCTTAATCGGTATCTTAGTTCAACATCTTTTAGTCCGTGCCATTTCTCAGGAAGCGGTCTTATTGATTTGCATATTATATCATATTCAGAAACCTGTACTGTTATTTCTCCTGTTTTTGTTTTGAATATTGTTCCTTTCAGTCCTATCCAGTCCCCGACATCAAATAATTTCAGTTTTTTGTAGGTTTCTTTCCCTAAATTATCCTGTGAAAAATACGCCTGCACTTTTCCTGTGCTGTCAAGAATATGAATAAATGTTACTTTGCCCATTCGTCTCATTGCCATTATTCGTCCGGCAATTGATACTAAATCAGATGTTTTTTCTTCTGCTTCTAGGGCAGTGTATTTTTTCTGTATTTCAGATGCCTTGTCTTTGACATCATACTTGTAAGGATAGGGGTTTATTCCTTTGTCTCTCAAATCATTAAGCTTGCGCAGCCGTTCTGCAATTAGTTCTTTTTCAGTTGGCATATGTCATAAATATTAATCAACAATTTAAAAACCTTTCCCTTAACACAAATAGACCATAAGCTTTATAAATGCTATTTGGTTATTATTTACCTATGTAGTGAGTGATTATGTTCGCGAAACTTTAAATACGGTGTTAAATTTGGGGTGTTTAGATGACAATTAGTGTACAGAGGTTTAGAAGGCCTTCGAAAAAGAAAATGACAAATAAAGAATCCAAACTCGATGTTTCCTTTGATAGAAAAGATAAGATTTTTGTGTTTAAGATAGGTGGAAGCGCATTTGATTTAATCAAAGAAGAAAAAGATAAAAATCACTTAACCAAATTATTTGAAGCATTGGTTTCTGCACACAAGGAGGGTTATAAGATGGTTCTGACCTGTGGTGCAGGTCCATGGGGTGATGCTTCAAAGGATTTTGCAGGTTATTTCAAGAATTTAGGATTAGAAGAACGTTCTGAAATGGGTGATGTACAGAGAAGTTGTTCTTTTGCTGCGACAGTTATTGACCGTATGCTTTCACAAAAGAATAAGACTGGTGCAGTTAGTTACTGCCGGTTGAGAAACTCGGATTATTTAGGAAATATTGCTTCGGATTTTACAAGTCTTAATTCGCATATTCCTATATTGGCAACTGCACCTCAAACAGCTCAAGCAGATTATGTGCTTTCAACTCCGGGTTTTGCATCTGATGCTCATTCCATAATAATTGCAGATTGGTTGGCAGAACGGTATAATCCAGGAGTTGAACTTATATTTATTAAAAATACTAAAGGTGTTTATCCTAAGGATCCTAATAGAAATGATGTGAATCCAAATAAAAATCAAAGAATCAAGGAGATACATATCGATCAGTTTCTGGATACAAGTGTTATTGATCGAATCGGAACTGACGGCAGAGGAGACCATCTATTAGAAACCGTTGCAGGAGAATTATTTGCTGAAGTTAAGAATTTAGAGCTTATTCGGATAATTACCGCCAAAGAACCGGGGCGTATAAGATATACGTTAGAAGGTGAAAATCGGGGTTCTGTAATTTATAATGATAATTATTTAAAAAATGATAATGGAAAAAAATAAGTTATTTTTTGATATCTAATTCTTTAATTGTGTCAAGCCGCATTGTCGGTATGTGATAAAGAACTGTGACTATGCTTTTCATTGCGAGTAATGCTTTGATTTCATTTATATTTTTAGTTACCAACTTTTTCTCTATTGAATCTTCAATTTCTTTACGAAGATTCATTATTGATAATGCATTTTTTTTCTTGGGATTATAGAAAAATTCATATGCTAATTTAGTAATTTCATTCAGTTTTGAAATTAATGAAACAAATAATGGATCATTTTGTTTTAGTTTTGCAAGATATTTTGCAAGAATTTTATATTCGTCTCCTACATCTTCCAATGATTCTAATAAATAATATAACATTGTGGCATTGCCGCCTTCATGTGCTTTTGTTTTGTTTATAGTTCGTAGGCAGTAATATGCAAATTTATTTACATCATAGTCTCTGGATTCTACATTGTTTAGTGCGATTTTGTTTCCTTCTTTGTATGAATCAAGGCATATTTCTGCCATCTCCTTTATAATACGAAACACTTGTCTTAATGCAGAATTAAAATCTATTTGCATGTTTGTTGAGATGCTTTGTACTGTACAGTTGTTTTTGGTGTGATTCATTATTTCAAATCCTAATAATTCCGGCACTTTGTGCTGTATTGCCTTCATTTTTTCCTGATCATCGAAATAGAATGTTAGTTTGTCATATCCTTTTTGGTATGCTCTTGCAAGAAATCTGTCTGTTAATCTCGGAGTTAATCCGCTTACATCTATTATTTTTTCCATCGAGCCTGGAGTGCGGTCCGTGCTGATGACTATGCTATTTCCTCGTTCATTAACTTCCAGCTCATCTCCTTTTTTTATTCCTCTTTTCTGGGCCCATTTTCTGGGTAAAGATATTAGTTGTGTAGAATCTGCAATCTGGATTACTTTTCTTCTCATTTTTACCCCCAATAATGTTTCTTAAATATATTAAATATATAAAGCTTTTCATTTTTTATATAACTTAAGTATTTTTATATAAACCTTATAAAATATAACGAATAACTATATAAAAATAAAGTATTACTAAATAAATATCGGATAAATTCCGAAAACAATACGGGGGGATAAACATGGTTGATAAAGACCTACTTTGGCCCGAGATGACTTTTGCTAACCTCCGTCGAAAAATGAAGCTTGACCAAGCCGATCTCGACGAGGAGGCAGATGATTTGAATGGGTTAACACCTTGGGAAGATGCCTTTTGGCGCGGAGAAAAGCTGGGGAAAAAACCTGACAGAGGTGGTTCATATGAAGCATGAATCATCTGTAATCATAAAAGACCTGGAAGATGTCAAGGCTTTTGTCAAGTTAAACTTGGCAAAAGAAGAATATTTCAAGAAGCTTTGGAAAAAAGCTTCAGGATAATGAGAAGAATCTGCATTTCATGCGGAAGTTCGATTAAGAAAAGTGCAGTGCAGGATCCATATGTTTGCCGTTGCTGTGAGCACAGGAAAGGTATTGACATCCACCGGTTTTGGCTTGATTAAGTAATGCGTCTTCACTCACGAACCAATGGCCCAGAATCCAGAGCTGATTCTGGGTCCTAGTTCTATTTTTTTATTTTAATTCTATGAGAATATGTTTTTTATCCGGTATCTTCTGGATTATTCATAAGATTTTACAGTTTTAACATTCAAAAACTATTAAAAATCGGAAAAATCACTCTTCTTCAATAATCTCGATTTTTCCTAAATCAACCCAGTTGTGATGAATTTCTTCAAGAAAGCCTAATTCTATTTCTTTTAATGGTTCGCCGGAATAATCTTTCAGTTCTTCTCTTTGTTTTTCTTCATTTACATAATCTGCAATATCTTGTCCTATATGCATCGCATTTTCAAGCAGGTCTCTTATTAGGTTTCTAAATTCATAACTTTTTTTGTATGCACTCCGGATGTCATCTTCAGGTTCTGTTACTGCAAGAATCAATCCGTCTGGATTTTTTGGTTTTGCATATTTTGATTTCCAGAATCTATATGCGTTTTCAACTGTTGAGAATAAATCTGTTTCTTTCACTTCAATGAATTTAGAAGTGTGGTTTACTCTTACTTTTACTGTCCCGTATTCCATTCTTTTACCTTGCCAAAATCTAATATTTTCTTTCTTTTTTCGTCAACAATAAATAATTTGAACTTTGAAACATCATCAAGCAAAGGGCTTAATAATTCATTAAACAAAACATCAGTTCCTTCATTAAGTAAGTTAAAAGAAGGCTGGACTATTAAAATTTTTCCTCGATATTTCCCGAGCAGATAACATTTATACTTCTCACGCCGGGCATCTTCCTGCAAGCCAATTGCAGGATGTTCATGGCCGATGATTATTATATCTTTAATTTCTTTTGGTTCTTTATGTCCGTGAGTTATTACTATTTCATTTTTTTTGCCTTTTTCATCAGTAAAATCTAGTATTAACTCGTCAACAATCTTTATTTTCTGTTTGTCTGCAATGGGCCCGAGAATTGTATCATGATTCCCCCTGACTAATACGATTTTATCACATTTTCTTCCCAGATAAGTCAGTAATCTCATCACTTCCTGCCATTCTTGTGAAGATATCCTGCCAAATTCGTGTTTCAAATCGCCGTTTATGATAATTGTTGAAATTTTTGAATTTATCTCGGCAAATATTTTTTCTAATCTGTCAATAACATCTTTATACAATGTTCGAGGAATTAATATTCCTTTCTGGTTCAGTTCTTCTTCATATCCCAAATGAAAATCCGCCAGCACAAGAGTTTTACAGCTGTCAACCCATAGTCCTAAATCAATTGCTTTGATGCCTTTTATTAGTTCCATAATAAGAATAAAAAAATCTCAGTTTAAAAACTTATGCTGCTCTTGAGAATATTCCTTTGGTATTCCAGAGGGAGACTGCTGCTTTTTCTCCTTTTTTGTCTGTTTTTGGCTGATATTTTGTTTTCAGCAGTTTATACGCTCCGATACTTTCAAGGGAATTTAGTGTTTTGTTGTCTTCTATAAAATTCCATTTGTCCGGGTTTTCTTCAAGGAATTTTGTAATGTTTTCTATTGCTTTGTTCTGCTTCTCTTTTTTTACATGTATCTCTGCAAGATACAAATTAAGTGCAGGGTATTTCCTTCTGTGTGTTTCCAATAATTCTTGTGCTTTTGCAGTTTTTCCTCTAGTCTGATAAATATCACTCAGTTCTCTTATCATCCATTCAGATAGTTCAGAGTGTCCTCTTGTTCTATCAATTACTTTTTGACATTTATTTTCTGCTTCTGTCCAGTATTTTTGTTCTGCGGTTTGAAAGGCAAGTTTTTGAGAGGTTCTTACTAATAAAGCCACTACTTTTGGAAATGGAGGGCCTATGCTTTGTTTTGCTGCTTTTCTTAAATAATCAATTGCTTTTGTGTATTCTTTTGTTGCATAATAGGCCTGGGCAAACTCATAATTGTATCCCATTTTCCGGTCTTTTATGGGTTTAAATGCATTTACAAGAATGTCTTTTAATTCTAGTGGTTTTTTTCCTTGTATTTTTCTATTTCGGTTTCTTTGTCCTATCATGTCCATTGCTTCTTCATAAAGTATTTTTGAATCATGAAAATCAAGGCATGCTGTTTTGGATGCTTCAAGAATTATCTTTTCTATGCTTTCCTTTAATGTAGATATTACCATTGTTCTCCCTGTTTAAATAAAAGAAGAACGAAATTTAAAAAGCTTTTGGCTGATTTAGGAGCTTTTCTTCGCCAGCTTGCTTCTTTCTAAGGTCACAACAACATATGCTCCTGCTTGTGAACCATATCCTGCTTGTTGTGTTCCTCCGCCTCTGAATGGCTGTGCTATTCCCGAGCCCGGCATTCCGATTTTTAATTCTTCTGGTTCTTTTCCTTTGTTCCATTCAAATTCAAAGCCAAAAGGTGTTAATCCGTATTTTATTCCTCCGCCCGCGCTTTTGAGTGTTAGTGTTGCTTGATTAGCCACAGTCAAGGTAATATCTCCTCCTGATGAACCTATATTAAATGTTGTTGTTTCATCTCCTGATGGTTCATGGAATAGTCTTTGCGGTGCAATAAGTTTTATTGTTCCTGCTCCTGAGAATCTTAGTCTTGGTCCTCCGCGCAATACCATTTCTGCTCTTGCGCCGTTTATGTTTCCGTCTTGTGTCAAGTCGACTGTTATGTCGTGCGGAGAGTTTAAGTCAACATAAAATGTTGTTGATCTTCCGTTTAATACTACTTGTCCTTTTCCTGTGGCTGAATCATATTTTGCTTGTTTTGAACCTCCTCCTGCTATGTCCCTGAATTGCACCTTATTTTGGTCTGGCAATACGTTTTCGTACATCATTATGCTTGTGTAGTCTCCAATGTCTGTTCCTGAGCTTATCATGAAATAGTCTCTTAGTGCTATGTTAAATACTCCTGAGTTTGCTGATTCTGTAAATATGAACTGTTGGTCATCGTCTCCCCAATGCAGTCCTCCTCTTGTGGATGCCAAACCAATTTTATAATTAGCAGTATTAGTTGAGGCGATTAAATCATATTGGTCATCTCCTACGGGTTTGAACCATATCATATTTCCTGATGCTGTTGCTGCTCCTGTTATCATGTTTCCTGTTGGCCCTTCTTTGTTTATTAGTTCTGCTATTCCTTCTGATAGTTCTGTTGATACTGCTCCTGTGACATCTGCTACTACTGCTGGTGCTGGTCCTCCTTTTAGTCCGCCGTATATTATTTCAAATTCAGGGGTGAGCATTATTTGAGGGTATCTTAGGTATTGTTGTAATCCGTGTTTTGCTTCTACATAAACATGTTTTCCTGTCTTAGCAACTACCTGGGGCCTGTATTTGATATTTGTTATGCTGAATTTGTTGTTTCCTTTGTCATACCCTTTTATTTGCACTCTTGAAGGAATATTTTTTCCGTTTATTTGTGCTCCATGGTCTGTATATAATGAATCTGTGTAGTCAAGGTCTTTTAGTACTATTGTTCCTCCCGGCCCTATCATTTTGAGCTCTATCCAGTGTGATGAAGTATCTACTTCTGCATCTATTATGGCAAACTGCCCTCCGAGTAGATTCAATGTTTCTTCCCGGATATCTGTGAGTTTTCCGTTGTTGTTGTATGCGCTGTTAAACCCGGATGAGAATTCTATTTCATATTCAAATGCGTCTTCGTTTGCATTAAATTTCAGGAAATCTCCTACTTCCCCCATTTCGTTTCTTTCAAATACTATTGTTCCTCCGCTCATTGTGTTTAGGTCTCCGCTATGTGTTTGTGATGTTCCTCCGTGTAATCGCAGGTATTGTTTTACTTGTGTTCTGCCTTCGTTTGTTTGTTCTGTTGTTGTTCCTAATCCTGATAAGTGTGATTCTGTTAGTACTCCAAATTCTTTTCCTATGCTTTCTCCTGTATTTACTCCTGTTATTGCTATTGTGTTTGTTATTTTTGAACCGACTGTTCTTACTACTTTTCCTGTTGGCTGTGTTAGTGCAAGAAATACAAGCATTGATACCATTCCAACAAGAATAACTATAAAGAAAACTCTTTTTGTAAAGGAAATCTGAAGTTTCATTGAAATCACCTGCTTTTTTCTATAAATAGTGTTTTTTTAGGATATTTCCTATATAAATGTTTGCAAAAACAT
>WJKI01000015.1 GCA_014729195.1 Candidatus Woesearchaeota archaeon | reverse complement strand
ATATTATTATATTCGATAAAATATATTATTAATTATTATTTATATATTTTAAAATATATTATTTATTAATATCATTTTGATTATTATATCTATAAATATATAATTTGAATCAAAAACAAAAACCCTTAAAACCCAAACAACAATCTCCAGACGAAACAAAGGAGTAGGAGATACATATTATAAAAAAGAAAAGTATAAATACCTCCACTTCTTTTGGAAACCTGATAAAAATGAATGAAAAAGGGTTGGTAGATTTTTTTGAGAAATACCTAACTAAAAAACCATTATTCAAAAACAAAAAAGCACTGCAATCTAATTTCATACCCGGACAAATCTTTCACAGAGAAGATCAAATAAAAACAGTAGCCAATATACTCGCCCCCTGTCTACGAGGCGACAGGTCTTCAAATATATTTATCTACGGAAAAACTGGAACCGGAAAAACACTCACTATTAGACACATAACAGAACAACTACAAAAAACAGCGCAAGAAAGAGAACTGCCTCTGAAAGTAATATATCTTAACTGCAAACTAAAAAAAGTAGCAGACACAGAATACAGATTATTTGCCCAGCTAATACGCGAATTCGGAAAAAACATACCCTCCACAGGACTACCAACAGATGATGTCTACACAATGTTTTATAACATCCTGGACAAGGAAAAAATAATGCTATTACTAATTCTAGACGAAATAGACCAGTTAGTGGGCAAAGCAGGAGATGAAATACTCTATAACATAACCAGGATAAACACAGAACTAAGAAAATCACAAATAGTAATCGTGGGAATATCAAACGATTTAATATTCACAGACACACTTGATCCAAGAGTCAAAAGCTCATTATCCGAAGAAGAAATAGTATTCCCTCCATACAATGCACTACAAATACAAGAAATACTAAAAGACAGATCACAACAAGCATTTTATCCCAAAGCAATTCAAGCAGGAGTGATAGAAAAATGCGCAGCATATGCCGCGCGCGAACATGGAGACGCACGAAGAGCACTAGAACTACTCAGAGTAGCAGGAGAACTGGCAGAACGAAACGAAAATGAACAAGTCAAAATAGAAAACATAGACCAAGCAGAAAACAAAATAGAAAAAGACCGGATACTAGACCTGGTAAAAACCCAACCGCAACAACACCAAACAGCATTATATTCTATCTACAAAGTATGCGAGCAAAAAGACAAACACATCTTTACAGGAGAAGTATACGAAATATACCAAAAACTCTGCAACCAAATAGGAATACGTCCGCTAACCCAAAGAAGAGTCTCGGACATAATAGCAGAATTTGATATGCTGGGAATAATAAACGCAAAAATAATCTCAAAAGGCAGATACGGGAGAACAAGGGAAATAAGCCTGTCCACAACAGAAGCACTAAAACCAAAAATAAAAAAAATACTCGAAGAAGAACTGGGACTGGCATAATTTTTTAGGAAACAATGGAAGCACAAGCAAAAAAAAAGGAGATAGTATCATATTTAATTCGCAAAGGAATACTTGTAAAACCAGAATTCCTACAACGCCTGTCAAATTCTTCAGAATTAGATCAAATATACGCCCAAGTACAAAAACAAAAAGATCCAACACAAATCTTTTTTTCTGAAAAACCAACAAGCGATTCAAAAGTCAAAATAATATTCAATTATGAGACACAATCAAAAAAACGAACAACACAAGACTTTATAGACTATTACAACGCCCGCTACCGCACCATAGAAAAAATGCTGCAAAACCGGCAAGAACTAAATGCACTAACATCAATAGGAAGACTTACAGGAAAACAAGAAAGAGAAACAGTATCAATAATCGGAATGATAAAAGACAAACAAGTAACCAAAAACAACAACATAATTCTTGAAATAGAAGACCCAACAGGAACAATAAAAGTCCTTGCCTCGAAAAACAAACCAGACGTGCATGAAACAGCAGACAACACAATTTTTGATGAGATAATAGGCATAACCGGAGTGACAGGAAACAACATAGTATTTGCCAATACAATAGTACTGCCAGAAGTACCCGCAATAACAGAACTAAAAAAAGCACCAGACGAAACATACGCAGTAGTTCTCGCAGACCTACATGTTGGATCAGGGGAATTTCTTGAAGAAGAACTCAAAAGATTCCTGGAATGGATACGTGGAGAATCAGGAAATGAAGAACAAAAACGCGTTGCTCAAAAAGTAAAATACATCTTCATTGCAGGAGACCTAGTAGCAGGAGTAGGAATATACCCCAAACAAGAAGACGAACTATCAATAGCAGACGTATATGAACAATTTGAAAAGTGCGCAGAATACATCAAACAAATACCCTCCCACATACCCATAATAATATGTCCAGGAAATCACGATCCAGGAAGAATATCAGAACCACAACCACCATTATCCAAAGAATATGCCAAGACACTATACGAACTTCCCAACGTAATAATGGTAAGCAATCCAGCAATCATCAACATACACGCATCTGAAAACTTCCCCGGGTTTGATGTGCTATTGTACCATGGTTTTAGCTTTGACGAATATGCGGCAAAGATCCCCCTCATCAGAACAAACGGAGGATATGACCGCGGAGACCTGATAATGAAATTCCTATTGCAGCGAAGACACCTTGCCCCATCACACACATCAACACTACACATACCAGATGCTGACTGCGATCCCCTAGTTATTGAAAAAGTGCCAGACTTTTTCTTAACAGGACACATACACAAAACAAGCGTGGCAAATTATCGCGGAATAACAATGATATGCGCAAGCTGCTGGGAAGGAAAAACCGCATTCCAAGAAAAAGTAGGACACAACCCAGAACCCTGCAGAGTCCCCATAATCAATCTACAAACACGAGCAATCAAGATAATGAGGTTTTAAATGGTAGAAGCAAGCCCGGAAATGCAAAAATACTTTGAAGAACTGAAAAAAGAAGTGCAAAAACAACATAATATTGCGACCAAAGCCCGCTCAAAAGGATATGACCCTGCAAAAACAGTAGAAGTCAAACTCGCAGAAAACATGGCAGAAAGAGTAGTGGGATTAATATCTGTATTAGCACCACAAATAGAAGGATCAGGAACAGTAGAAAGAATCATTGAACTGGAAAAAAAATACGGCGCATTAGATTGGCGAGTCTCGCTACAAATCGCCCTGGAAATAGCCCAAGAAAAATTCTGCAAGTTTAAAACAAAAGAAGAAGCAATAGATATAGGAATAAGAACAGGATTTGCATACAGCACAGTGGGAGTAGTGAGCTCGCCATTAGACGGTTTCATAGGAATAGACATTAAAAAAAGAACAGACGGCAGAGGGGAATATTTCTGTCTAAATTATGCCGGACCAATCAGAAATGCTGGAGGAACCAATGCAGCAGTATCTGTTTTAATCGCAGACTATGTTCGCAAACATACAGGATATGATGTTTACGATGCTCAAGAAATAGAAATTAAAAGATTTATCTCAGAAATAAGAGATTATGACGAAAGAATTGCGCCACGACAGCACAAGCCAAGCGACAGAGAACTAAATTTCTTATTCCAAAAAATACCCGTAGAAATAGGAGGCAACCCAACAGAAAAAATCGAAGTTTCAAATTACAAAGACCTGCCAAGAATTCCTACAAACATAATAAGAGGAGGATTTGCGCTAATGTGCACAGATTGTATCCCCTTGAAAGCACCCAAATTATGGAAACAACTAAGCAAATGGGGAAAAGAATTTGAAATGGAACAATGGGATTTTCTCGAAGAATTCATCAAAATACAAAAAGAAGACAAAGCAAAAGGACAAGGCGGAGCAAAACAAAACCAAGAAAATAAAATACTTCCCAATTACGGCTTTATAGCAGATTTAGTAGCAGGCCGCCCTGTTTTTGCTCATCCCCTCTGTTCAGGAGGATTTCGATTAAGATATGGCCGAAGCAGAGCAACAGGATATTCTGCGTGCGCAATACACCCGGCAACAATGCAAATAAGCAACAAATACCTCGCCGTAGGAACACAAATAAAAATAGAAAGACCAACAAAAGGATGTGCTCTGACTTCATGCGATTATATCGAAGGACCAATCGTAAAACTAGAAGACGGAACAGTATTACAACTTGATACATTAACCAAAGCAAAAGAGATTAAAAACCAAATTGTAGAAATACTATACTTTGGAGACATTTTGATAAGTTATGGAGATTTTTTTGACAGAGCACACCAATTAATACCTGCGGGCTACTGCGAAGAATGGTGGCAAAAAGAACTGGAAAAAGCAATAGTAAACACCTTTGGGACACTAGACCTAGAAAAAACAGCAGACCTGACAGAAATTCCATCAGACAAAATAGAAAGACTACTGAAGAAAAGTCAAACAAAAATACACGCGCATTCTGCAGTTAATCTGGCACGCAAACTAAGAATACCATTACACCCTGCATATACCTATTACTGGAGCGAAATAGAACAAAAAGATTTATTGAAACTATTAGAATGGATAAAACATGCCAAAACAATAAAAAACGAAAAAGAAGCAATAGAAAAACTGGTTCTTCCAAACAAAAAAGAAGAAAAGCGCATACTGGAAATACTGGGAATCCCCCACATAGAGCCAAACAAAGAATTTATTGTACTGGAAAAAGAACACGCGCACGCATTTTCCATAACAACAGGATTAATAGACAAAGGAATGCAAAGCGCAATAGACATAATGCAACAAAACACATCAAAAACAGTACTGGAAATAATCAATATAATTTCCCCGGTTACAATCCGAGACAAGTCAGGAATATTCATCGGCGCAAGAATGGGACGTCCAGAAAAAGCCAAACTGCGTAAATTGACAGGAAGCCCCCAAGTATTGTTCCCAGTGGGAGAAGAAGGAGGAAAATTTCGGTGCTTTCAAAGCTGTCTCGACGCAGGGAAAATAAATGCAGAATTCCCAGTATATTACTGCACTAACTGTGACAAGCAAACAATATTACCTGTATGTCCTATTTGCGACAAAAAAGCAGACAAAAGAAATTATTGCAAAGAATGTTCCAAATTATATGACACTCTGGAATGCCCAACACACGGTAAATGCAATTCATATTATAAGCAAAACATAGACATAAAACCAATATTTGATGCCTGCCTAAAAAAAATAGGAATGCAAAACTATCCAGAACTAATAAAAGGAGTTCGCGGAACATCCAATAAAGACCACATACCAGAACACCTTGCCAAAGGAATTTTGCGCGCCAAACACGAAATTTTTGTTAACAAGGACGGAACTTTGCGATACGACATGACCCAATTACCAATAACACATTTCAAGCCAAAAGAAATAGGAACACCGGTTATTAAATTAAAAGAAATAGGATATCTAAAAGACATCAACGGCAAAGAATTAACCTCTGATGAACAGGTATTAGAATTAAAACCACAGGACATAATATTGCCCGATTGTGATAAATCCCCAGACGAGGGAGCTGCGGAAATACTAATGCGCTCTGTTCGATTTATTGATGATTTATTGATAAATTTGTACGGACTAGGACCGTTTTACAATGCTAAAAGTCCTGTAGACCTAGTAGGACAACTATTCTTATGTCTAGCACCTCACACATCTGCAGGAATAATTGGCAGACTAATCGGATTTTCAAAAACGCAAGGATTTTTTGCACATCCTCTCATACACGCAGCAACACGTCGCGATTGCGATGGAGACGAAGCATGCGTTTCTCTATTATTAGACGCCTTTTTGAACTTTTCCAAAAGCTACTTATCAGAATCCCGCGGATCAACAATGGATGCACCCTTAGTAGTTACCACCATTTTAAATCCCGCAGAAGTAGATGACATGGCATTCAATGTAGATATCCCCGCATCATATCCTCTGGAATTATACGAAGGAGCCATGGAAATGAAAATGCCCTGGGATGTAAAAATAAAACAAATTGGACAAGAACTAGGCAAAATAGGACAATACGAAGGAATGATGTATACACACGACATAACAGATATGAACGAAACAGTTCGTTGTTCAGCATACAAAACACTACCTTCAATGGAGGAAAAGTTGAAAGGTCAGATGGATTTAGCAGAAAAATTAAGAGCTGTAGATACAACAGATGTTGCTCGCTTAGTTATTGAAAAACATTTTTTAAAAGATACAAAAGGAAACTTACGTAAGTTTAGCACACAACAATTCCGGTGTGTTTCGTGCAATGAAAAATTTCGTAGACCTCCTCTTTCTGGCAAATGCAAGTGCAAAAACAGTAAAATTATTTTTACCATCGCTGAAGGCAGCGTAGTAAAATATTTCGAACCAACTGAGAGTCTAGCTAATAAATACAATGTTGCACCTTACTTAAAACAAACCATCGATTTATTACGGCAAAGAATAGAAGGAGTATTCGGAAAAGAAAAAGAAAAACAAATGGGGCTGGGAGAGTGGTTTGGGTGAGAGAATCAGATTTAATTGATAAATGCTCTATGTACTTAGGAATGGAAACAAATCGAATCTTGGAAAGAAGAATCAAACAATATTTACTTGAGAAGATAGCATATGCTGAAAAAGGTTCTAAGTTTGAAAAAGAAATTGGTATACTAAAATATTTGTTCCGCACGGGTTTTATCAGTCAATTGATTACTCACGCGGGTTTGGAAGCACTCAAACGCAGAGGATATGATGTATTAATGCTAGAGTTAGGTAAAGAAATAGCCGGGTATACGGCCTTTCAAATCCATGCTGACAACTCTTTGCATATCTTTTCAGTTGAAGTAGAACCAGAATACCAAGGACAAGGTTTAGCCAAAAATATGATCGAAGAAGTATTAAATAAAGCTAAGATGAAAAAGATTTCTCGGATTAGATTGGGTGCGGGAGGTCATGAAGCGACAAATAAATTGTATTTTCATCTTGCAAAAAGATCCACGGAACTAAATATCACTGCTGAATCAGGCAATTGGATAAATATTTTATATGAAAAGGAATAAAGAGGATGTTATAACAGACAAGCCGATTGCATGGACTTTTAAAGAATAAACCTACTCATGCTCGATAGCTGCCTGAGCATGAGGGATGCCGTCGATGTTGATAACATTTTCTTTGTCTATAAGGCCTTCTTCAATACCCAAAGAAACAGAAATAGTACCCACTAAATTAATTACATCTGCATTTCTAATCATATCACCAACCAACTGCTTGTCAGTATACTTGTCTCCATTATAAAAATCAGAAGCCAAATCCAGCTGTTTTCCATCCTGCTCAAACTTCTTACCCAAAAGTTCATCATCGCAGACCGCAACAATGGTTCTTCCATCCTTTTTATGCACTTTTACAATCATTTTCTTATCCTTTTAGGTTATTACCAATTTCTTTTGTGCTGATGCGAGGCCTACAACAGCGAAATCCGTTGGCATCTTGCGCGACGTTCTGATAAATCGGAAATCCCGCAGTCTCTGCCTCGCTGCGCTCGGGTCGCAACGTTTGTTTTTTTATTATTTTACTGACAAATTACGTGCTACTCTTATCTTTCATCAGTTTAAACCTTAGATTTGACCGGCTTTTTAGTACCGCAAGCAGTACACTTCAAAAACATAAACTCTCCTTCCCTGACTAACTCGGTATCAGGCTTGCTGCAATTAGGACACAAAACAAACTCATAAGCATACTGCCTAATCTTCTCATTAATTCTTGAAGCGGGAACTCTTGTTCCTAACACCAATAAACCTGATTTTTTAATCTCTCCAGGAGTGGCCAGTTCTCTAAGAATAAACTTTAACAAATGCTCAACAGGCCTTCGCAAAGTCTGAGCAACCTGCTGAAAATTAGAAATCACAGTCTTATTACCTTCAAAATGACCCCGAATTTTAGGAATCTCAAAACGCTCTTTCTCAAAAACAGATTCAGGCAAATTCTCACGAGCGCGTTTTAACAATTGTTCATAATCCATACTAAACACGAATGAGTAATGGTTTATAAAGTTAATTGTTATGATTTAAAATATACTCCTGACAACACAAAAAAATATAAAGAAAATTGAATAAATACAAAGAATGGTAGCAAAAAAGAAATCTAACTCTGCAAAATCAGTTGATATGCCAGAACTACCCAACGCAATATCTCTTTCACAAATTCTACGCCGATTATTACCTGAAGAAGCACAATCTGTTATTGGAAATAGAAAAATATCTCTAAAAGTAAAAGACGGACCTCCCTTTGTAGGAAGTGTAGAGATGGCAACAGGCCGCGTATTTTTAGACAAAACTGTACAGGTATATTGCGGAAGAAGAAAAATAGGTCGAGCAACATTCGAAATGGATATAGCAAAAAACGTAATGCGATCCATGCAATATGATTTAACAATAGAAGGTCAAAGGTACAATAGTTGAATAAAATGGCAGAATACAAACTAAGCATTACCATAGTTGGTCAAAAAGACGGCTCAGAACCAGGTGATATGGGAGCTTCTTGGTATAAATTTGCAGAAGAAACACTTGTTTCTAAAATATTCACTTATCCAAATACTGTATTGGATAATCAAGAATTTGAATTAAGCCGTGAAATAATTGAAAAGATAAAAGCAATAAGACACCATGGAAAACAAGACCACGCAACACTATTTTTACCAACACAAGTAATACAAGACTATGATGACAAAAAAGCCGAAAAAAAATACACTGAAACAATACAAAAATACCGGGAAGTACTTGAGCGATACTAACAACTTCTTCTCACAAAAAACAAAAAGTATATAAATGCAAATAATGACATTAATAAAAAATGGTGTTAGAATCCTTAACAAACCCAAATTTAGCAGCTAGAAGACCATGGACACAGATAATCATAGGGTTTGTATTTGCAACTGCAGCATTAT
>WJKI01000014.1 GCA_014729195.1 Candidatus Woesearchaeota archaeon | reverse complement strand
TCTATCATCAATTCCATCAAACCCACAAGCCCTGCCTTTTACACCATGAGTTATACTAACCCCACCATGCTGCGTTCCATCATTATTTAAATCACTTCTGTCATCAAAGTTCCCTTCACACGCAACATGCAATACTAACCCACTATCATCTCCTGTTCCGTACCAGTATGGGGCAGTAACAATAGGTATAATTAGTAAGATTAGCAGTATCAGCCAGCTTTTTTTAATTGCTACCACCCTTTTATCACCTTTTAATTTGTTTTATATTTAAATATTTACGCCTTTTTGTAGTATGTTGATTTTTTTCATTGTATTTCCCAGTGTCCTCCTTTTGCCGGGCCGATTCTTTTAATTATTTTTTTCTTTTTTAGGTTTTTGAGGTTCCATTCAATTCCTCTGACAGAAAGTCCGGTTTTTTCAGAGAGTTCTTCCCGTGTTATTTTGGGGTTTTGCCTGATTAAATCAAGAATTTTCCCCACAGTTTTCCCCACAGTTTTTTCTAAAGGCCTGTAAAATATGGCTTTAAAGAAATCATCTGGTTCAAATTTGATTTTCAGGCTTTCTTTGAATTCTATGTTTAGCCCCTCTCCTTCCTGCAGTATTAATTTTATCTTTTGCTTGTTCATTTTAGTATTTCCTCGTAGTATAGTATTGGGTTTGTCAGCGGGTAGCCGGTATTTATTGCTGATTGGATTAGTTTGTCGTTTTTTGTTTTTATTTCTTGTATAAAGGCGGGATATCGTATCTGGACAGTATTTATTTTTTTGGATGTTTGTGCTTCAGAGTAATTTTCTGCTTTTTCAGTATTTATTTTTGTATTTACTATTAATAGAAGGTCTATGTCTGAACTGGCAGTATAGTTTTCTTTTGCTGTTGAGCCGAATAGGATTGTGATGATTGGTTTTTTTTCTAGATTTTCAAGAAAAGTATGTATTGCTTTTTTGGTTAGTTCTGGCAGGTGTTCGTATTTTTCTATGCTGAATAGTGAGAATATGAGGAATGTTTTTTTGTTTTTTTGTATTTGGTATTTTTTGAGGTTGCCTTCTTTTTTTGATGAGATTATTGCCTGTTTTTCCATTTGTTGCAGGAATCGTGTTGCACTGTTTTCATTGAGTTTTGCTTTTCGGGCTATTTCTCGCAGGTGTATTCCTGTATCTAGTGCTGTGTAAAATAAGCGCATGATTTTCGCATATCCTTCTTTTAATATTGTTGCCATTTTTTAAACAATTGTTTAATTAATTTAAACACTTATAAACCTTTCTCTTTTTTAGCAGTCTGTCTCCTGTTCCGTACCAGTATGGGGCAGTAACAATAGGTATAATTAGTAAGATTAGCAGTATCAGCCGGCTTTTTTGTCTTATCCCCATTTTTTATAGCATTAGGTCTAGTTTGGATATGAATTTTTTGGCATTTATTATCTCGTAGGTAATATTCCAGAATAGTTCTGGGTTGTAGAGTATGACGTGGTTTTTTAGTATTTGTTTGCCTATGTTTTCTTCTTTTGCTTTAAGCATGTTTTGGAATTGTTTTTTAGTGAAGTTCATCGTGTTTATTTCGATATCATGTATTTGTTCAATGGTTCGCAGTTCATTTTGTATTTTTTTTGGAGTTTGATTAATGAATGCAATGTCTATGTCGCTGTGTTTTTGTTCTGTTTCTTTTGCGTATGAGCCGAAGAGGATTGCAGAATAGTTGTTTTCTGGGAGGGTTTGGCATATTTTTTTTAAGAGAGGTTTTTTTCTGATAAGTTCGTTCTTGTATGATTCTTCTGCGAGTATTAAGTGTTGTTTGGTGAGGGGATTGTCTGTGTTTATTGTGCAGATTGTTGCTTTTCCTTGTTTTTTCAGAGTGATGATGTTGTTTTCTGCAAGTTCTTTTATTGTTCTGTTTACAGTCATGTAGGGTGTTTTTGTTTCCAGGCTTATCTGCCGGATGGTTTTCTCTTTTTTCAGGTTTTTTCCAAAGTATTGGATTATTTTTTTGTCCGCCCGCATCTATTCACCATTTTTGAGTAATATTAATCATTTATGATTAATAATTATTTAAGCTTTTCTATTTTTTTGTTTTTAATTTTTCTTTCGCATTCCTTCCAGTTCATTAATTTCATATTTTTAGATACCCTGATAGTTTTATTCCGTTTATTATGTTGTTTCTTAGGCGTTCTGGCACTTTTTTAATGTCTGTTTTGGTTAATAGGTGTATTTTATGTCCGAGTTTTTGTTCGTATTTGCTCAGGTCTGTTTTTTTTGGGCTTGTGGTTTCAACAAACAGGTCTATGTCGCTTTCTGAGTCATATTCGCCTTTTCTGAATGAGCCGTATAATACTATGACTGAGCTTTTAAGTTCTTTTTCCAGGTATTGTATTGTTCTGGTGAAAAACAGTTTTTCTATGTAATAGGTTATTTTTTTAATGGTATGCAGTTCAGGATTTTTTTCCTGTTCTTTTCTTATTTCTTTAAGGTATTTTTGTACTGTTGATTTTGGGACTTTTGTTTTTTTGGCGATTTCTCTGACAGGGGGAGATTTATCTGGATGTTCGTAAACATATTCCCTTAATTTGTCCATTTTATTGGTCATTTGTCCCATTTTCTGTCCTTTTGTCCATAATATTGGACGTATTTATAAATCTGTCTATTGCCTTGATGAATTTTTGAGTGTCAGATATTTTTTATCTATTATTCTCATATAATATCTTCCCTTTTTTGTCTATTTGTTTTTTGATTTTGTTGGGCATATGGTTGTATACCTGAATATCGATGCGTGAAGGAACTTTTCCTGAAACTCGTGTTCGGAATTTTGTTGCTTCATTGATTGTTATTTTGTCAAACTGTACTGCAATGTCGATGTCTGACCTGAATGTTAATGTTTTTTCTATTACAGAGCCAAAAAGTATTATTTTTTTGATTTTTTTGACTAATTCATCTTCTAATATTATTTCTTTTGTTTCTTGTATTGTTTGTTTTATTTTGCTTCCTTTTTTAAGTTTGAATTCTTCTGTAAACCTGCATAGTTTTTCGATTATTTCAAATTTTTTGCGAACATCTCTGGACAATCGGTTTTTTTCTGATTGGGTGAGATAGATTCCTAATAGTTGTTTTTCTATTATTTTTATTTCTCGTTTTCCGAATATTTTTCTCGCATCTTTGTTTTTTTTCAAAAAACTGATTAAATCCATAAATAACCTCCATTTAGGTTATTATAACCATAATAATGGTTATATTTAAATCTTTCTATCCTATCACGCTCCACCATTGAAACTCGTTTGTTTTTGCTCCGGAGTATAAATTCTCTACTTCAGATGCAGATAATGACCTGTTGTATACTCTTACTTCATCTATTGTTCCGTTCCATAGGTTTGCTGATGTTGATCCTCTTGAACCTATTCGTCTGATTGTTGTTTCTGTGTCTGTGCTGGTTTGTTTGCCGAGTGATGTTGAGTCAAGGTAAAGTTCCAGATTGTTTGATTCTGTTCCGTCGCAGACAAGAGCAACATGATACCATTTGTTAAGTCCTAAATCACCAGACCAGGTAACGTCTGTTCCTCCTCCTGTGTTGCTTTTGTCTGACCAGTAAAATGTAGTGACATCGTCTTTGTATTGCAGCCGTTCATATTCGCTGCCTGAAAGCGTATTTCCGTATATTCCCTGGTATGAGTCAAAGCCTTTGGCTTTTACCCATGCAGAAAAGGTCCAGGTTTGGTTGTCAGGAATGTTTACTTTGTTGCCTCCTAAATCAATATAGTCATTGTTTCCGTCAAATGAATATGCTTCTTTGAATCTTCCTTCATTAGTAAATATGGCGCTGCTTACATTTCCGTGATTTCCTTGTCCTGAACTGTCTGTTGCGTTTGTTGCATTGCTTCCTGAAGAAGAATCAAATGTCCAGTATCCTTTTAGCCCTGTTTCATCTACTAATCCTAGAGTTGGGTCTCCTAAAAGTTCTAATTTGTGGCTTTTACTTCCTTGATACAAATCTAATATTTCATCTGAGCTTAATGCTCTGTTATATATTCTTACTTCATCTATCATTCCATCCCAGGTATATGTGCTGTATGAACCTATTCTAAGGTCAGTATCGTCCACACTCATGTTGTATGTTGAAAGTCCGGTTAGTTGTGTGCTGTTTTTTTCAATACCGTTAACATATATTCGCATTGTTTGATCTGCATTGCTGTATACTCCTGTCAGGTGTGTCCAGGTATTGTTTGGCAGGGCTGTTGAATCTCCAGAGTATCGTTGTCCTCCATCTATATATGTGCTAAAGAGTGCATGATCTTCTGAATCTAGTTCCATTGAAAATCCATGCCATTTTGTTGCTATGAATTCTCTGTCATTTTCAAGTATTGGTTTTATCCATGCGCTTACTGTTATTTCTTCTTCTGGCTTAAGGCTTTCATCATTTGGAACAGTTATGTATCCATTGTCAAAATCATATCCTTCTTTGAATCTTCCTTCATTGGTGAATGTTCCTGAGGTTATGCTTGTTCCGTCATTATTGTATCCTGAGATATCATAAGCATATGTTGAGTTGCTTCCATCCTTTGAATCCATGGTCCAGTGTCC
>WJKI01000013.1 GCA_014729195.1 Candidatus Woesearchaeota archaeon | reverse complement strand
TGGGCCTGTAGCTTAGCCTGGTGGAGCGCACGACTGATATCAAAAAGATAGAAATCGTGAGGTCCGGAGTTCAAATCTCCGCAGGCCCATTTTTTATGCTATTTTTATTTTCTCTATTTCTTACAACTAATTATGCCGTTCGCGCTAAAAATGTATATACCCACTGCTCAACCCTCCACAACCTATATAAATGTTCTATAAATAATACTGTTTATGTCTGTTTTAAAAGTAGAGAAAAAATATGCAGATTCTATTGTTAATCTTGCTTTGGATACTCTGAAGAGTAACAAGCAGGCCCTGGTTTTTGTAAATACTAAAAAATCAGCTGAGAAATGTGCAGAAGAGATAGCTAAGAAATTAAAACAGACGAGTAAAGAATTGAATGAATTGTCTTCAACTGCATTAAAAGCAGTCCAAAAACCCACTAAACAATGCAGAAGATTATCTGTGTGTCTAGAAAAAGGTATTGCGTTTCATCATGCGAGTTTGCATTCTAAACAAAAAGAATTGATTGAATCTAATTTTAGGCAGGGTAATATAAAAATTATTTGCTGTACTCCTACTTTAGCAGCGGGGTTAGATCTCCCAGCTTTCAGAGCGATCATACGAGATACTAAAAGATACACCGGAAGAGGCATGACTGACATTCCTGTTTTGGAATATTTGCAGATGTCTGGCAGAGCAGGAAGACCTAATTATGATACTTTTGGTGAAGCAATTTTGGTTTCTTCAAGTGATGGTCAAAAAGATGCATTAACAGAAAAATATGTGCAAGGTGAGCCGGAAGATATTTATTCTAAGCTGGCTGTTGAGCCTGTGTTAAGAACATATCTATTATCTCTGATTGCAACAAAAGTTATCCAGACCAAGGAACAGATTTTAAGTTTTTTTGAAAAGACTTTTTGGGCATTTCAGTTTAAGGATTTAAAGAAATTAGAACAGACTATTGTTAGAATGTTGAAACTTCTAGAATCCTGGGAGTTTATTCAATACACGGATAGTAAGTTTCGGGCAACTGTGTTGGGCAGGAGAATTGCTGAGTTATATATTGATCCTTTTACTGCTCATGAGTTTGTTGTTGCTTTGGAAAAAACAGGTAGCAAGGTGAATGCCTTGTCTTTATTGCAACTTATCTCAAATACTCTGGAAATGCGTCCATTGTTGAGAGTAAAATTAAGAGAATATGATGATTTTCAGGAAGAGATAGCAAAATATGATGAAAGTTTCATTACCAATGAACCTTCTATGTTTGATCCAGAGTATGATGTTTATCTAAATTCAATAAAAACTAGTTTTATGTTAAATGAGTGGATTGAGGAAAAAGATGATGATTATCTTATGGAAAATTATGATGTCGGACCGGGCATTGTCAGAATGAAAATAGAAACTGCAAATTGGCTGTTATATGCTTTGTATGAAATAGCCAGAATTCAGCAAAAACAGGAAATTTTAAAGGATATTATAAAATTAAAGTTTAGATTAAGATACGGTGTTAAAGAGGAATTGCTGTCATTATTAAAGTTGAAAAATATTGGTAGAGTTAGAGCCAGAAAGCTGTTCAAAGCAAATCTAAAGAAATTATCTGATCTAAGAAAAGCAAAACCTGAATTTTTAACTCAAGTATTGGGAAGTAAAAAAGTTGCAGAAAACATTTTGGAACAGGTGGGTATTAAAAATGAAACAAATAATAACAAAGGACAACTCAATAACTTTTCATAATGAAAAGTTTGATGAGACTTATCATTGTTTGGCGGGCGCAGTTTCTGAAGCCAAAATCAAGTTTGTAGAGCCGTGTAATATCAAGAAATTGGCTGAATCAGGGAGCATTTCTATTCTTGATATATGTTTCGGTTTAGGATACAACACTGCTGCGGCAATAGATGCAGCACTTGAGTCTAATCCTGATTGTAAGATTAATGTTATCGGCTTGGAAGAAGATGTAAAATTGTTTGATTTGATAAAAGAAATTAAAGCTCCGTTCAAATCATTCAGATTGATTCAAAAATTGGATAAATTTAATTCGGTGATAATTGACAAGAACATTCAAATCAAAATCCTGTTAGGAGATGCAAAAGAAACTATTAAGAAAATTAATCAAAAGTTTGATGCGGTTTTCCTTGATCCTTTTTCTCCTAAAAAATGCCCGGGATTGTGGACTTTAGATTTCTTAAAGAGCATAAAACAAGTTATGAAGCCGGGTTCAATTCTCGCAACATATTCCTGCGCAACTCATTTGAGAGAAAAATTAAAAAAATTGGAATTTCAGGTAAAAGATGGACCGATTTTTGGAAGAAAAAGTGCATCAACTATAGCAATCTTTAAATAACTTGGTTAACCTTATCAATACAATGAAAAAATACGATCTTCACATTCATTCTCATTTTTCCAGCTGCAGTAATATGCGGCCTTCTAAAATTCTTAGAATTGCTAAAAAAAGGAAACTTAATGGTATTGCAATTACTGATCATAATACGATTAAAGGCGGTTTAGAGGCAAAGAAATTAAACAAGGATAAAAACTTTGAAGTGATTATTGGCGCTGAAATAAAAACAAAAGCAGGAGAAATAATAGGATATTATCTTAAAAGAGAAATCAAAGAAAGAGAACCGTTAAAAGTCATCAAGGAAATTCATAAGCAGGGCGGTATTGCGGTTATTGCCCATCCCTTCGGCCATGGAATCATAAGAAAGTGTGCAAAGGTTGACTTGAAAGAATTAAAAAATTTGGATGGTGTTGAAGTTCATAATTCAAGAAATACTTTTCATTGGGAGAATTTTTATGCTTTGGTGGCTGCGAGAAAATATAAGTTAGCAGAAACTGGCGGTTCTGATGCTCATTTTTATTATGAAATAGGTAAAGGATATACTTTATTCAAGGGCAGTTTAAAAAAAGCAATCAGGAACAAAACAACAAAAGGAGATGGCAGGATTGCTCCTTTGCCTTGGGCAAGAGGAATGTCTATGCTCAGAAAAATTGGGGTAAAATATCTTTTTCACAAAAGATAATTTAACAAAAGTTGTTTAGATATATAAAACAAATTTTAGGTAAAGTTTATAAAGAAGTTCTTCTGATTATAGTATATTAAGAGGTGATTTGATGAAGACTCAATCTCGTGCAAAAAGGCGGGCCGGCGCCCGGAAACAAGCCAATACCCGAACCCAATCAAAGAAACAGGCAAGGGCAAGACGTCGGGCGCAATCAGGGAAAAAGACAAGAGCTCGTGCACAGGCTGCACGTCAGAGAAGAACTCAGACAAGATCAAAGAGTCGGGTGCAGGCAGCACGCCGGAAAAGAAGACAGGCTCAAACAGCAAGGAGTTCTGGTTTTTTTCAGCGGTTTAGTTCCAGAAGACTTGAAGCTGTTGTTTTTGTTGCAGTATTGTTGGTTGCTATTGGTGGTTTGTATTTTGCTTATTCCGGTACTGGCCAGGCAGTTAGACAATTATCTGGTTGTAAAGGAGGGTATGTCATTCCTTACATGAGTCCTAGTGGCTTAAGTGCTAGTTATTCGCAGGATTTTCAGTTTAGAGGTATTGAAGGTAATGTAATGTTATTGGATATTAAAAACAGGAAGGCCGCGTTTAGGGTAAATGGCGTTGAAACTCCTTATCTTGGTTATGGCCAGACTTTTATTGGTGAACAAGTAGGTATTAAAGTCGGAGATATTAGTTCTAATCATGTTGGTATTTGTCTGGCTTCAACTGTCCCAGATTGCGCTGATTATTATTGGGATATTGATACCAAAAGCAGGGAATGCGGTCAGTGGACATCACAGGCAGAAGAATTATTCTGATCTATTTCTGTTTTTTTTATTTATTCAAAATAAACTAATTATGCCCCTGCGCAGATTTGGAACCAAATCTTTTAGAAAAAGATTTGATAGAAAAACAGTCCATTAAGCGCAATGCACTTAATGGCCTAATGCCCCTGCGAAGATTTGAACTCCGGTTTCACGGACCGCAACCGTGCGTACTATCCAAGCTATACTACAGGGGCTTTGAGAATACATAACCTATTTGGGCTTAAAAAACTATGTTTTTTATAACAAATAACTTTTTAAGTAATCTGTTGATTATTATAACTTTAATGCTTTTTACTGGCAGGGGGAACAAAATATGCGCCGAGGTAATGGAAAATATCTTAATAATCAAAAAATGTATGAGTCTGATTTGCCCTGCACACTTCTGCATCAGGAAGAAATTGCTTTAGGTAAGAAGATTCGATTTACAAAACAAAGACTTCTCTTTTATTTATTAAAACTTCCAGAATACCCGGGAAATATAGAGGAAGAATTGTCCAGAATTTATGTTTCGTCAAATACGAGCAATACTCGGGCAACATTTCACAAACCTCTGCGCAAAGATAAAATGCATGAATTTTTGAAATCAATATTGCCCACTCTATACAAAATTAATCAATATATCGCAGAAAACAGAAGTTTGTTTGTATCAAACAATTGTGAAGAAAATCCAGTAAAATTAAAAAAGATGATACATTCAAAATATATGCATAAACGTGCGCTTTTGTCTCCTTTGGATTTTAAAGGAAAATTTCTTGAAGAACAGGTTAATCGTGTTAATAAGTATGCTGTTTACTTAGAAAAAGAAAAAAAGACTGTTGCGTATATCAATCAGTTAGCTGAAAAATACAGAAATGCTCGGGATAAACTGGTACAGTCGAATTTGCGTCTGGTTATTTTTACAGCCAAAATGTTTGAAGTTGATGATACGGATATTTACCCCGATCTTATTCAAGAGGGCACTTTGGGATTGATGGATGCTGTAGATAAATTTGATTTTTCTCTTGGATTTCATTTTTCTACTTTGGCGGTATGGTGGATTAAACAAAAAATACGTCAGTATCTTCGTGGTTATGATTCCAGAGTTAAACCTGTTTTGAATAATTTTATAACTTATGCTGATGATGACTCTGGCGAATTCGTGTCTCTTATACCGGATGAAAAATCTGAATCTCCTGAACAAATTGCAGCCAATAAATCTCTTTCTGAAAGAGTTTTGGAAGTTATAGATACTCTTGACAAGAGATCCGGAGATATTGTAAAGATGCGTTTTGGCCTTGATGGCTATTATAAGAGGACGCTGGACGAGATTGGTGCTTTATTGGGTCTTACTCGTGCGCGAATAGGGCAAATAGAGGATGTTGCGATAAAAAAGTTAAGAAAGTATAACAAAAAAAAGTTGTTGGCTCTTTTAGATTGAGTGACGAAAAATAATTAAGATTAATTACCCTCTTCCTCTTTGGGATTCATATAAAATTTCTATGTCTTCAAGAGTGGTTATCTCTTCAGGACTGCGTTCTTCGCGCAGATTAACCAAGCGAGGAAACCTAAGTGCATATCCTGAGCTATACGTGGGACTTTTTTGTATTTCTTCATAATCAAGCTCTATTACTATTTCTGGTTTTATCTGCACTATTCTTCCTTCTTCTTTTATTATTATTGGTTTGAGCATTTCTGTTAATTGTCCAAAACTCACTCCTTCTTCTGATTTTTCTTTTATTCCTGTTCCCACTCGCCCTATTTCTACAAATTCGTCGGTTTCTGTATTACGCACCGCAACAATAAAACTTGCGAGCCATGCTGAGCGTTTTCCTTCTCCCCATTCTGCACCAGTGATTACTGCGTCTACTGTTTCCATTGTTGGTTTTACTTTTACTCCGTATCCTACTCGTGCCCCGGGTTTATATATTCCTTGTAAATTTTTTACCATTATCCCTTCATTTCCTGCGTCAAGACTTTTTTGATAAAATGATTCTGCATCAGCAGTATTTTCGGTCATTACTTGTTCTGCAGGTTTTAGTTTAAGATATTCTGGTTCTTTTATCATTGAAACCAGTATTTTTCTGCGTTCAGAAAACGGTTTTTTAATCAAGTTTTCGCCGTTGTAATAAATTACATCAAACACGTTTAACTCGACAGGATATCTTTTTGCCATTTCTTCAATATCATATTTTCTTTTTATTCGTTGGGAGATATGCTGGAATGCGATGTATTTCTTGCTGAATCGGTCATATCCTACTGCTTCTGAATCAATAATAAATGATTCTCCTTCGATTTTTTCAGAAACATATTCACATACATCTGGAAATTGTGCAGTGACGTCTTCCAGGCGCCGGGTAAATATTTTTATTGTTTTGTTTTTTTTGTGGATTTGCATTCTGAATCCGTCATATTTGTATTCCAGGGCCGCGGGCTTGCCCACAATTGTATAGGCATCTTCTATTCCTTTTGCTTTAGGATAAAGCATTACCTTTATCGGTATTCCTGGCTTCATTTTTATTTCAGAGAGTCCTTCAAATCCTTTTTGTTTTACGATTTTTGCAATAATTGAGAAATCATTTACTACATCATATGCTTCCTGCACAGCATCCACATATTTCATGTATTCCCCGCGGTTTTCCACTTTTAATTTGTTTTCTTCCACGGAATAATTTATCTTGGCTTGTTCTCCAAAATATGCCCATACTATTGCATCTCTTATTGTTCCTTCTCCCAGTCCCACTCTTAATTCTTCTATTGTTGTTCGTATTATGTATCGTGCTTCTATAGGGCTTGCGCTGGTTAATAATTCTGAGATTAGTTTTATTTTTTTGTCTACTGTGCCTGTTCCTTCTAATGTTGCGAGTTTTTGGAGGTTGTCAAATACTTTATCCACGCTTAATTCCTGGGAGAACAGGGTTGCTTGTTCTTTGCATGCTGTTAATTTTTCTGCTGCTTTTCCTATGTCTCCTGTTTCTCTCCATGTTTTTTCTGCATTTATTCCTGTTGATGTTTGTATTGCCTTAATAAGTATTCTTGCTGCAACACCTATTTTTCTTTCATCCCATGATGGAAACACTTTTCCTTGGACTAATAACATTACTTTATCCAGTTCTGCGCTGTCTACTTTTTTAAGAAATTCAGAAAGATGATATGCTTTTTCCAATCGTTTTGAAGTATTTTCTAATTTATTGTATACTCCCACCAATTCCGCGTATTTCATTTTGTTCTCCAAAAATGAAGCTTGCCAAATATGTTTTGGCCGTTTTTCATACGAAAAGATTATAAAGGAGTAGTATATAAAAACTTTATGTTAAAAGAGGTTATTAAATGGATGCATTAGAGTGTATTAAGACCCGGCGGAGTATAAGACGATTCAAGGATCGTCCTGTTCCTTTTGAATTAATAGGAAATATTTTGGATTCTGCAAGATTAGCTCCTTCGGCAGGCAATATTCAGGAATGGAATTTTATTTTGGTTACAGAGTATAAGATTAGGGAGAAAATTTCCATGGCTGCGTGCATGCAGACCTGGATGAATGATGCTCCTATTTATATTGTTGTTTGTTCTGACCCGGGAAAAGCAGAGAGATTTTATGGAGAAAAAGGGGAGAAATTATATTGTTTGCAGAATGCTGCTGCTGCGATTGAAAATATTTTGTTGGCTGCGCATGCTCAAGGTCTTGGTGCCTGTTGGGTTGGTGCGTGTGAAGAAGATCAGTTGCGTTCTGCAATTGGTGCCCCAGATAATATCCGAATTTTGGGCGTGGTTCCAATTGGATATCCTGCTGAAGAACCAAGGGTTCCTGACAAGTATCCTTTGACTGATGTTGTTTTTATCGACAAATGGGGCAATAGAATCAAGGATATTGCAGCATACATGGGTTATTACGGAGAGCATATAAAGAAAGCTGCTGAAAAAGGCAAGGAGATTTTTAGAAAAATGGCGTCGGGAGAAAAAAAATCTCCGTCGAGAAAATCTTAATTATATTCTGTAAAATATATTTCTTACCATAAAAATATTTATATACTTGTTTTATAAATATAAAGAAATATTGATTTTAAATCGAGTTTTGGCGGACTCGTTTAAAATTTGGCGTTAAAATTTTGGTAATCTTAGTTTGGCGTTCTAAGATAGTTAGACGGTTTTTCTTGAGATATTTGTTGGCGCAAACACCCCAAACTCGTTCTAAAAAGTATTATACTCCACTTGCATATAAACATTTCGCAAGTTGAATATATAGATTGAATTATATAACAAAAACCAAAAAGGGGGGATGAGATATGGACATACTTGTGCAAAACGCGCAAAAAAACGCAAACCCAAATGCTGGTTTGCAAGTTGGTCAGGCAAATATAAAAGTGATTGGTTCAGGCGGTGGTGGAAACAACATGATTTCCTGGTTGTACAAACGGGGAATCAAAGGTGCTGAGATTATTGCATGCAATACAGATCAGCAGCATTTGAATATTACTGAAGCTGATAAAAAATTCATTATCGGCAAAGAGGTAACCCGCGGTCTTGGTTGTGGTGGTTTTCCTCAAAAAGGTGCAGAAGCTGCTCAGGAAAGTATTAACGACTTAAAAGATGTTTTGAAAAATTCAGACATGGTTTTTATATGTGCAGGAATGGGTGGAGGAACCGGAACAGGGAGTGCTCCTATTATCGCACAATTGGCAAGAGATATGGGTTCTATTGTGATTGGCACTGTAACAATGCCTTTTAATATTGAAAGAGCAAGAGTTGAAAAAGCAGAGTTTGGCCTGGAGCAGTTAAGAGAACATTCTGATACTGTTATTGTTATTGACAATAACAGATTAGTTGAGATTGCAGGTAACTTGCCTATTCAGCAGGCTTTTGCAGTTGCAAATGAATTAATTTCTACAATGCTCAAGGGAATTGTTGAAACAATTGCTGTTCCTTCATTAGTGAATCTTGATTTTGCAGATGTCAAGGCAATAATGAAAAATGGAGGAGTTGCCGCAATTGGTGTTGGCAGTTCTGATACCAACAACCGGGTTGTTGAGGCAGTAAAAGGAGCTTTGGAAAATCCGTTGTTGGATATTCAATATGAAGGAGCAACCGGAGCTTTGATTCATATTTGCGGTGGTCCTGATATGACTCTGGAAGAGATTAGTAAAGCAGGAGAATTAGTAACTAATCATTTAGATGAAGACGCTAATGTTATTTGGGGCGCAAGGATTGCAGATGATATGAAAGGCAAGCTTATGGTTATGACAATTATTACCGGCGTTAATTCTCCATGGATTGTTGGCCAGCAAACTGCTGTTAAAAGAAAGGCAGAAGCGGTCAAGCAAATGGAAGATGGCCTGGGTATTGAAGTGATCAATTAAAATGCTCACCCCCTTTGGTCTTTGGTTACGACCCCATACGAGGTCGGGTGTGTTTCTTTGCCTTCATTCATACCACCCCCAATCGTATATTGAAGGCAAAAAACTTTTTGCCCTCCCTAGAGGAGGGATTTCTTTTTTTTCAAGATGATAACACAGGATATTTTGGTTCGCGTTTTGATTAGTCTAGCTTTAGGAGCAATTCTTGGCTTGGAAAGGGAATTTCGTGATTGTCCTGCAGGTCTAAGAACTCACGCTTTGGTTTGTCTTGGAGCAACTGTTTTTGCCTTGACCTCTATTTCTTTTGCAGGTCCTGGAGTTGATATTTCCCGTATTGCCGGCCAGGTTGTTGTTGGTATTGGTTTTATCGGTGGCGGGGTTATTTTCAAGGAAAGAAATAAGATTGTGGGCTTGACTACTGCAACTACTTTATGGATTGCTGCCGGCATTGGATTAATGGCTGCGATTAAGGAATTCGCCCTTGGTTTTGTTGTTGTCATTTTATCCATTATTGTGCTTTCAGGCGGTTATTCTTTGGAAAAATACTGGTTTCACAAGAAAAAAATCAATCCTTAAGCTTTTTAAACTCTCAAATTCTATGTTCTTATATGGCATTGTACTTTATTGGCATCGGATTGAGTGATGAAACAGACATCACTTTGAAGGGATTGAATCTAATTAAAGATTCAGATATTGTATATTTAGAGAACTATACTTCAGTCCTTTCAGTATCAGTTTCAAAACTGGAAGATTTGTACGATAAGAAAATCATCTTGGCAGATCGGAATTTAGTGGAAAAAAAAGCAGAAGAAACAATTTTAAAAGACGCCCAAGGAAAAAAAGTTTCTTTTCTGGTTGTTGGTGATCCGTTTGCAGCCACAACTCATTTTGACTTACTCAACAGGGCTAAAGAACTAAATATTGAAACAAAAATTATACATAATGCATCAATTCTTACAGCTATTGCAGTTACAGGATTGCAACTATACAAGTTCGGTAAAACAACTAGTTTACCATTTCCTTCTAAAGGTTTTGAGCCAGAAACTCATTATGATGCGTTGAAGGATAATCAGGAATTAAATTTGCATACTTTAATTCTTTTAGACCTGAATCCGGTTGAAAATCGATTCATGTCTGTTAATGAAGCAATTAAAAACTTGTTGGATATTGAAGCAAAAAGAAAGGAGAATGTTTTTGACAAGGATACTTTTTGTATTGGTTGTGCTAATCTTGGTTCTGATAATCAGATTATAAAGGCAGGAACTGCAGAGCAGTTGTTGAAAGCAGAATTCCAAGGACTGCAGTGCTTAATAGTTCCTGATGAAATGCATTTTGTAGAGCAAGAAGTTGTTCAGCAGTTCAAGGAATAAAAAGCAACTTTTATAAATACCAAATCGTTCTTAATCATTAGTGGTTGATCCATTTTACAGCCCCGTAGTGTAGTGGTCAAATTCTTATGGTTTGTACCAAAGAAGGCCAGTCATTGTGCACTTTGGATGCGCAGACGGCAGTTCGAATCTGCCCGGGGCTATGATTAACTTGGGCAGTTAAACTTTGTTTAACTGACCTTTTGGGCTCCTAAGCCTTCCTAAGGCTTAGTTTGGATCTGCCCGGGGCTATCAATTTTTTAATAGAGGTGATCAATGAAGCACTGTATATACTTAGGTCTAGATTTCATATATGGAAAGGATAAAAACCTATATTTCTTAGAAGTCAATTCCACTCCTGGAGCGTTGGGCAAATACAAAGAAGTTTACAATCATATGCCGCCAGTTAAGGAATTATGTGATTTCTTAAATAAAAAATACAAACACTTAGCAGTTATTACGCGGTATGATTGGGGCAAATTTGAGGTCGCAAAGGAGTTCAAAAAGCATTTCAAAGGAAAGGTTAGTGTGTGTCCTCATGACAAAAACAAAGCAAGAATGAAACAGGGCGATGGTTCTTTAATTGATAATAAAAATAAAATAATTAAACCAGATGTTGTCTTAAGAGTTTCTGCCAATCATGCTTTGGCTCAGGAAAAAGCAGGCATTAAAGTTATTAATTCGTATAAAGTTGTTGAATTAACTGTTGATAAGTTAAGAACAAAAAGATTGGTTAACAAATATACTGATGTTAAAGTTCCTAGAGCGTTTTTAATAGAGAACAAAAAAGATATTAAAAAAGTACCAAAAACAATACTAAATAATCCCTTTATTTTAAAGCCCAGGAAAGGACAAAAGAGTCGAGGTTTAAAGATTTGTAAATCAGTTAAGGATATTCCTAAAAACTTAAAAATTAAAGAACCTTATTTATTAGAAGAGCTAATAACTTGCGATAATATATTCAAAAATGAATTCTATGAAATCAGAAGCATGGCAGTTAATGGAAACTATGCCGGCAGCATGTTATTTGTTTCTCCTAAAAGACCGATGCATTTATTCACTGAAGGCAGGGTTGCTAAAACTCCTAAAAGTTTAGAACCAAAGATAAAAAAAGCTACAGAAAAAATAGTGAAAATATTAGATAAATATTGTTAATTACCTAATCTTTAACTTAGGCGCATACTGCGGAGGTCCTATTGCGTTTTTTGGTCTGCACAGTCCTACCCGGCATTCATAATCCAGGCTGTTTAGCGCCCAGTAGCAGTCTGCATTTGTATTGCAGCCAATAACATTTGTTCTCTGTAATTGAGGATATGTTGCTTCTCCTGTTGCATCAATATTTTTATACATTAATACAAGTCCTATTACTGCTAATATTGCTACGATAAAAAGAATGATTATTTCTTGCCTGTCCATTTTTTCACCTCTTTGATATGCTATATTGAGGCATTCTTATATTTAAGCTTTTTGTATAAAGCTTTTTAAAATCAAGTATATTCATCATATTACAAATAGCTCCCTGGTGTAGTGGCCAAGCATTGCGGGTTCTGGCCCCGTAGACCGCGGTTCGAATTTAAAGTTGTAATATAGCTTTTGCGAATGTCCGCGGGGAGCTATATTTCTCTTTTATATACGCAACTTTTATAAATTACCTTGCTTTATCATATATAGGTTGGGGGAATGAAGTTTATTATGCCTTTTTTAATCATTGGCTTGCTTTTGGTTAGTGCTTGTTCTAATGGAACTATTGAAGCAAGGCCGATTGATGCGAAAGTTGTTGATGTTGAAATTAATGTTAAGGAAAAACTATGTGATGAAATACAATGCAAAGAGAATCAATATTGTGTTAATGGTGAATGCGTTTGTAATGATGATTTAAAGATGTGCAAGGGTGACTGTATTGACCAGGGATTATGCTGTGATTCCGGCGATTGCGGTTTGGGAGAGTTTTGTGAAAATAATAAATGCGTCAAGCATGTTTGTCCATTTAATCAAATATATGATTCTAAAAAAGAATCTTGTGTTTGTGATAAAGATTCTAATTGGTGTATTTCCCAGAATAAATGTATTCCTTTAAACAATTGCTGTGTTCATTCTGATTGCGGTAATAATCGTGCTTGTAGTCCTACTTATTTTTGGACTTCAGTGTGTGTTGATGATGGCAGGGAAAAGTGCCGGAGTATTTTAGAGGGCCAGAATGCGTATTTTACTGTTAACGGCAAGGGAACTGATATTGAAGTTAAAAGTGTTTCTGAGGATTTTGTTTCTTTGAAAATCAATGATAAGGAAGTAAATGGCCATCCTGTTGGAGCGCCGTATACTTTAAATCCTAATGCAAAGTTATACATAGAAGCAACAGAGTCTGCTGGCGGTATCTGTCACGAAGAGTAAACTTTATAAACCACCATATACTACTATTTCCTATTCAAGAGATAAACCGGTCTAATATGGCTTGTTTATGCTGGAGAAATTAAGATTTTCTCCATATACAATACAGGTGAACAAACATGGCTAGAATGCATTCAAGAAAGAAGGGAAAATCCGGCTCTCATAAGCCGTTGCTTAGGCAGAAATCTAATTGGATTAGGTATGGTGATAAAGAGATTGAAATGTTAATTGCTAAATTAGCAAAAGATGATAAAACTGCTTCTGAGATTGGGGTTATTTTAAGAGATGTTTATGGTGTTCCTGACATTAAGATGCTTACTGGCAAGACCATTACCAAGATTATGGCTGAGAAAAAACTGACAAAGGATTTGCCAGAGGATTTAATTGCTTTAATGAGAAAATTGGTTGCAGTTAAGTCCCATTTGGCGAATAACACGCAGGATATGACTGCTAAGAGGGGTCATCAATTGACTGAGTCTAAAATCAAGCGATTAATCAAATATTATAAGGAATCTGGAAGAATTCCGGTTTCATGGAAGTATGATCCTAATAAGTTGAAGATGTATACTGAATAGGATTTATTCTATTTTTTTTAATTTTTCGTATAATTCTTCAGGATTTTTAAATTCTATTGTTTGATCTGTCATTGCATGCAGGAAAGTGTATGATACAAAAATTTTCATAGTAATATAAAAATTTAAAGAATTTGTAAACCTTGCTTAAAGCATTCCTCTGACATCGTCTATTCTAGAAGCTATTTCCTGTCCTTTTTTGGTTAAGGTTAACAATTTAAGTCTTCCTTGTTTGTCAAAATTAATCAGTCCTTCTTTTTCCATTTCCTGCAGGATCTTAACAACATGTGAATATGTACAGTCTATTTGTTTTGCTAACGAAGAAGCATATACTTCTGATTTTGCATTGCGTAATTCCACCAACATCATTGATGGTTTTTCCCTGAAAAAAACCTTGAATATTTCTTTATTTTTCACACAACCACCCCAACGGATATATCAAAATATGTATTTTATACCATATATTTAAACCTTTCGATTTATGGTTTAAATCGGTTTAAAAGATTTAGCCCCTTTTTGTTATGTATTTTACAAATCATACTTTCTATTTAAACCTTTCTAAAAAACAGGGTTTTTTAGAGCCTAAAAAAGCAAAATTTTTAACATCTTAATTATCCGGAAAAAAAATCAGTTTACAGACGAAAAACATTTAAACTAATCTTACTTTGCAAAATTAATGAACAAAGAGTTTTTCTTTCCTCATGAAAAAATAAGGCCAGTGCAGGATGAGTTAATTGCTTTGGTAAGCAATGCAATCCAAAATAAGAATCATGCAATTATCCATGCTCCAACAGGTTTGGGCAAAACCGCTGCTTCGATTGCTCCTGCATTAAAAGCAGCAGTTAATAAAGATATTACTATTTTTTTCTTGACTTCAAGGCATACCCAGCATAAGATTATATTGGATACCTTAAGAGATATAAAAAAGAAATTTAATCTTGATTTCATTGCTTCTTCTATTATTGGAAAAAAATGGATGTGCTTGCAGCCAGGAGCGGAAATAATGATGACAAATGATTTTTCAGAGTTTTGCAGGACTTTGAAAGATGAAGGCAAGTGTGATTTTTACACCAATATCAAAGCAAAGGATAATGTTAAAAAAAATCATCTTCTGGAAGAAATTAAGAAATCTTCTCCACTGCCCACTGAGAAAATTATTGAATTGTGTAAAAAAAATAATATTTGTCCGTATGAGTTTTCAATGCTTTTAGCTTCAAAATCAAAAGTTATTATTTGTGATTATTACTACTTATTTAGCCCCGGTATTAGTGAAACTTTTTTTGCAAAAACAAATAAGTCTATTCAGGATTCTATTATTATTGTTGATGAAGCGCATAATCTTCCTCAGAGAATCAGGTCTTTGTTAACTAAAAAATTGTCTGATAGGATGATTAAACGGGCATTAAAAGAGGCGAAAAAGTATGATTTTGATGATTTGGCAGTGTCTTTGGTGGAAATGGAAAGTGCATTATATCGGTTGGCGCAGGAGCTTGCTGTTAACGATGAAAAATTAATCAGTAAGGAGTTGTTTCTGGAAAAAGTGGAGAGTATTAAAAAGTATGAGGAATTCATTGCTGAATTAAAATCTGCCGCAGAAATTGTCCGGGAGAATCAGAAAAAAAGTTCTATTGGAGGAATTGCTGCTTTTTTAGAGGCCTGGCCGTATGGTGACATTGGTTTTACAAGGATTCTTTCAAAAAAGGATTCTTATGTTGTTTTAACGCATCGGTGTTTGGATCCTTCTATTGCAACAAAGGATATTATTGATGCTTCTGACACCACCATAATGATGTCTGGTACTTTGTCTCCTGTTGAAATGTATAAAGATTTGTTGGGTTTTCCAGATAAGACAATTACCCAGGAATTTCCAAGTCCTTTTCCTAAAAAGAATACTCTTGCTTTGGTTATTCCTAAAACTACAACTAAGTTTACAAAGAGAAATCCTGAACAATATTTGAGAATTGCTAATATTTGTGCAGATATTGTTGATAGGGTTCCTGGCAATGCTGCGATTTTCTTTCCATCTTATTATTTGAGAAATGAAATTGCCAAATTTTTGGAAACCCGATGTAAAAAGACTGTTTTTAATGAACAGCCCAGATTGACCAAAGAGGAAAAACAGGAATTGTTGGATAAATTCTGCAAGTATAAGAATGCTGTTTTATTGGGTGTTGCTGCAGGAAGTTTTGGTGAGGGTATTGATTTACCTGGTGTTCTTAAATCTGTTATCGTTGTCGGACTTCCGCTGGACCGGCCAGATTTGGAAACAAAGGAATTAATTAAGTACTATGATAATAAGTTCAGTAAGGGATGGGATTATGGTTATATAATGCCTGCTTTAACCAAGACTATGCAGAATGCTGGACGATGTATCCGGACTGAGAAAGACAAAGGTGCTTTGGTCTTTTTGGATGAACGATATACTTGGCCCAATTATTTCAGGTGTTTCCCTTCTGATTGGAATCTAAAGATCAGTATTGATTATCTTGAGGAAATCAAGGGATTTTTTTCAGAACAACAAAGTTTAAATAATCACCAGTAAATTTTGTTTCTATGGCTGATAAAAAAACAGTTTTGGACACAGACCTTGAAAAAGAAGGTATTGAAGAGGAAAAAGCAAAGTTTTTGCAGAAAGAACCGACTTCTGGGGAAAAAAATAAAGAAATGCGCAAAGGGGAAAGAGATGCAGATATCACTAGTGAGGAAGGCAGGGAAGAATTGATTAAAAATGATGAAATCTCCCCTCAGGAAGAGGCTTTTGCAGAAGGTGCAGAAGACAAGGGAGAATTAGGAACTTGTGCTTATTGCGGCAAGCCGCTGAGCCAGGATCCTGAAAAAGTTGTTGAAAAAGAGATTGACGGAGAAAAGGTTTGGTTCTGTTCTGAAGAACATGCAAAAAAAGGTAAAAAAACTGAATGAAGCAGATGCTGTGTTTTATGCAGGCACAGGCAGTATTTCTAAAGAGTTGAAAGTATTTTATAATCCGGTCATGAAGCTTAACAGGGATATTTCCATTCTTTTACTGAATTCCATTGACAAATCAAATATGCAGATTGCTGATATTCTCGCAGGATCTGGTATAAGGACTATAAGATTTGCTCAGGAGTTAAAAAAAAGCAAGATCAGGTCTATTGATGCTAATGATATTAGTAAAACTGCTGCATCTCTTATAAAGAAGAATGTTCGGCTAAATAATGTGGGAAAAATAACGGTTCATAACAAGGACGCCAATCAATTCTTGCTGGAAAGCAATGGTTTTGATTATATTGATGTTGATCCTTTCGGTTCTCCTAATCCGTTTATTAATTCTGCAGTTGTACGGCTGGCAAGGGATGGTATTTTGGCTGTTACTGCCACTGATACTTCTGCATTGGCTGGATCTCATGAAAATGCTTGTAAAAGGAAGTATTGGGCAAAGCCATTGAAAAATGAGTTAATGCATGAAATAGGTATTCGAATTTTGATTAGAAAAGTTCAGTTGATTGGTGCACAGTTTGAAAAAGCATTGATTCCGGTTTTTTCTCACGCATCTGGGCATTATTATCGGGTTTATTTTTCTTGTAAAAAACAAAAAACAAAAGTTGATAAATTGCAAAAAGAGCATTTGTTTTTGTTGTATTGTAGCAGATGTCTCAGTATTAAAAAATCTCATCATAATCTTGATACTTGTTGTAAAAAGAAAATGATTTGGGCGGGTCCTTTATGGACTGGAAAGTTATGGGATGCTAAACTGGTTGGTAAAATGTTTAAGAATGCAAAAATAGCAAATACAGAGTTGTTTAACTTGCTGTCAATAATTAACAAAGAGGTAAAAATTAATACTCTTGGTTTTGTTGATCTGCATCGGTTGGCTAAAATTAGGAAAAAACCGGTTCCTAAGTACGATTTGCTGCTTAAAAAGATTAAAAAAAAGGGTTTTAAAGCAGCAGTTACTCATTTTGATATTACTGCTATAAGAACTAATATTCCTATTCAGAAGATTTCACTTTTTTGATTTCTGTGTTTGGCATGACCTCGATTATTTCAACTTCTAATTTTAGTTTTTCTTGTTCTGGATAGTTTATCCTTTTTATTGTGAATGTTTTTTCGCCGATATCAGATACTGTAAATTCATATCTTGGAGATATTAATTGCTCTGAAGGCATTGTATAAAAAAATTCCTTGCCTAACTCTGGTTCATGGATTATTTTCATTTGGCTTCTGCCAACATCGACTGTCGCGGTTCCAAATTCAGTTTCTATTGTTTGGTTTTCTTTAGGCATCTGGAGAAATTGTATTACTCTATCAGATATTGCTGTTGCCTGTGATTGCCATTGTGTTCCCGGAAGTTCTACTTTGTCTCCTTGCTTGATTATTATTTCTCCTGCTGCGCTATTATTTGTAACTGCAATCAGTTTGTAAGGCCAGGGGAACATATCCCTGTTGGCTATTACATCTCCTTTTATTGGTTTTTTACCAAAAATTTTTTCAAAATTCTTGATACTAAAAGTTTGTTTTTTTGGTATTGTTTTTATTCTGGATTGCACATTTTCTAATTTAAATTCTATTTTGACTTTGTCTGTGCTTGGAGGAATTTCAAGTGTTGTCTTGTCGCCTTTTTCAAGACCAATAATCGCCTTATCAAATCCTTCTACTTTTCCGCTTTGGCCTACTATGAATTTATATGTTCCTGTGCTGTATGTTTTTAATTCTGCTTCTTGTGCTTTTTCTTTGTTATTTGTGTCTATTACTCTTCCATCTTCTCCGTATAAAACAAAGTTCATCTCTATCAAGTCTCCTTCTTGTATTCCTGTTGTCGGCTGATTTTCTGTTGTTTCAGGTATTTCTGGTGTTTCTTCTGTTATCTGTATAACATTTTCCTTGGAACATGCAGTGATAATTAATAGTATCAAGAATAAGACTCCTATCACCACTCTTGTTTTTTTATTCATTTTTCTATCCCAGTGCCCGAGATACCATTGTTATTTGTGCAGATGCAACATCTGGTTCTTTTTCAAGTCCTTCTGCGATTGGATCAGGACTTCCCTTGTTTTCATCTACTGCAAACTTGATTATTATCTTTTTAAGGCCAAATGCCACGTCCTCTCTATTTACTGAATTTATTATTCCTTCTTTTTCTTTTACTGCTTTTTTGGCTTTTGTTTCTATCTCGTCTAAGTTTACTTCATTGTTTTCAGGCATTATTTCCAGTGTCACAATTACTTTTGCCATTATATTACCTTTTTTAGTTTGGTCCTTCAAATCCGCAGGCAGAACATTTGTATTTTGCTGCGATTTTCTTGCAATGTGGACATCTGATTATTTCTGTTTTTCCGCATTTTGGGCACTTGAATTTGACAGTGCCTCTCTGATTTGTTATTTCTTCTTTACAGGATGAACATCTTAGCTTGTTCATAGGTTATCCCTCCTTATAGCTATTGTTGAGTATGCACTTAAAAAGATTATGGTTTCTTAATTCCTTGATCTTTCTGTTTTCACTCTAAAGAGATAACGAAAGTATATAAATGCCGCCGGTCTTGATATACTGTAAAAGGGGATGGTATCATGTTATGTTCAATATTTTTAGGGATTTTTGCATCTAATCCAGATGCAGAACTGCAGAAAATCAAGGAACTCAGGAAAGATCTAGAAAATCGGGCCGCTGATCTAAAATCCAGAGAGCAGAAAGTAAAAAAAATAGAATTACTCAAGAACGAAGAAGCAGAACTTAAAAGCAAAATCGGCGAATCCAAGGATCTCTTCAAGACTCTGCAAAAAGAGACAGCAGAACAACTTGAGAATTACAAGAAATTTGAATCCAACCTGGGAACCAAAAAAGCAGAAATTGAGGCTATTGAAAAGGATATTCTTAAGGAAAAACAGGCAATTGATCGCCAGAAAAAAGCGTTGGCCCGAAAAGAACAGGCATTGCAGAAAAGAGAAAAAGAAGCAACCCAAAAACTAAAATCAGTCGCTACAAGAGAATCAAATATTGGCAAAAAGAAAAATGCTGTTGAAAAAGAAGTTGCTGCTTTAGAGAAAAAACTGGCAAAATTAAAACAAAAGTATTCTTCTAAAAAATCAGAACTTGATAGCGATTTGGCAAAATCCCGTCAAAAAATACGTTCTGAAATATCAAAAACAGAAAAACAGATTCAAAAAAAGAAAAAAGAATTAACCAATAAGTTATCTAAGGAACGCACAGAACTGGAATCCAATTTCAGGGAAAGAAAAAGGGCTCTTGAAAAAGAATTAGAGGAATTTAGAAAAAATATACAGGAAAAAGAAAAAGAGATGGCTGCCAAGATTAAAATTGCTGAAAATCTAAAAAAAGAAGAAAAAGCCATTTCTGATAAAATCAAGAAAGACAAGGAAATGCTTAAACAGATAGAACAAGAGCAAAAAAAATTGTCAAAGAAAGTATCTAAGCTTAAGATCAAAGAAAAATTATTGCAGGCACAGGAAAAAGCCCTGCTGGAACGGGAAGATAAAGTCAAAGATAAAGCAAAAGAATTGGAAAGCTTAAAGCAAATCAAGATAGACACAGAGGCCGCATTAGAAGAGAAAAAAAGGACTGCAGATGCTCTTTCAAAATTAGTTGCGCGGAAAGAAGAGCAATTAAAAGAAATGAAACAACAGGAAAAAGCCCTGAAGAATTTACAAAAAGATACAGAAAAAAAGATTAATGCTTTAAAAGCTGAAGAGAAAAAAGTGAACAAAGAGTTTAACAAGATTCAGACTCAGGAAAAAGTTCTTGCATCCAAGGAAAAAGCAATCTTGGCTCGTGAAAAAAAGGTTGTTGACAAAGAAAAAAAGTTGAAGCAATTGCTTGCTGTTGAAAAACAGGCGCAGGAATCATTAGATGCTAAAAGAAAAGAGCTTGTTAAGCTTTCTTCAGTAATCAAGGAAAAAGATGATAAGCTAAAAGAATTGAAAAAACAGGAAAAAGCGCTTACCAATCTTAAAAAAGAAGTTGATGATAAATTAAAAGCGGTTCAAAAAGCTGAAAAGGAATTTGAGAATAAAAAGAAAACTGCTGAAAAAGAAATAACTTCCAAGAGAGACAAAGCAGAAAAAGAAATTACAAAGGCCAGGAAAAAGATGGAAACAGAATTGGCTGCGCGGGAAACTGACTTATTGACGCGAGAGCGCAAATGGGTTGAAAACAAAGAAAAAATGGAAAAAATAAGTGAAGATCTTGCTGCTGAAAAGAAAAAAATGGAGGATGAACTTAAAGTACTTAAGAATGAACTGGCGCTGGTTAAAGAGGAGTGGACTGCCAAGGAAAATTTGTTAAAACAGCAGCTGCAGGAGCTTAATAATGAAAAACGCAAGGTTAAATCAGTTATTGAAAAGGATCTTGATCTGTTAAAAAGCAAGGAAAAAGAAGTTTCTGATGCAGTTAAGAATCTGGAAAAAGATGCTGAGCATCTGGAAAAAGAAGAAAAAGCCGCTGCTGAAAAGGCAAGAAAGCTTCTTAGAGAAAGAAAGATGTTTGATAAAAAACTCAAGAAATTTAAGACTGCAGAAAGACAGCTTAAATCAAGGGAGCGTGTTGCTGCAAAGGTTTTAAAGCATGTTGAAGCAGAGAAAAAGAAAATTGCCAAGCAGAAGTTTAAGATAGCGCGTGTTAAGGAATTGAAACAGAGTCTTCCTGCTTTGGAAAAGAAATATTTTAATTTAAAAGATGAAGTTCAGAAATTGACTACAGAGGCATTGAATAAAGCAAGAAAATTAAGTAAGAAATCCAAGGTAAAGAAATATGAAAAAGAATTAGACCAAAAAGAGCAGGCAATTCATAAGGAGTATAATGTGCTGGAAAAGGAGCGCAGAGAGCTTGAGAGATTAAGAAGCATGAAAGATGCTGCATTCAAGACTTATCTGAAGAGAGAAATGACAGAGATTGAAGAAGGACCGTATAGTGCCGCAGTAAGCCGTCCAGAAATCCATGATAAACTGCAAGAAGCAAGGGAATTATTAAATGCTGGCAAGATTGATGATGCGATAAGACGAGTTGCAGAAATTGAAGTCTGGCTAAAGAAATTGCAGTTGAATACAGACGAGAGAAGGAATATTAATTACGATTTGAAGGATTTGAAAACAAGTATTAAGCTTGCTTCGTTGTAAACAATAACACAGCGAAGTCTTTATTTTTATTTCTAAATAGATGGCTTGTGATATTAGTCTTATTTAGATTAAGCAACATATGTAGTGTGCTATTACGTTAGAATAGTTTTTTTCGTCTCATCAATTTTAAACAATTTTCCTAAAAACCGTTCTGTTGTGTAAATATTTGTTCTTAAATGATTTGTTATTTCCTGCACTTTTATTTTACTTGGTTTAAACAAGGCCATCCAGGGTATTAAATTGTCTCCTAAGTGTTTATCAACAGGTGCTCCTGATTGCATCGCTCTTAACAGCATTTTCGCTGCTTCTTCTCCTACTTTTTCAGCTAATTTGCCGCGTTCTCCTAATGCATCTCCTCCTAATCGTATTGGGTTTTCTGTATTAATATCATCTTTTTGCCGGGAATATATTGCCCATAGTGTAATTCCTGTTCCTATTGATAATGTATCACAGTATTCTTTTGTTATGTGTATTGTATCGCAGTATTTGGATAATATCTGTTTTGCTGCTTTTGCCTGTCTTTCTGCCACTTGTTTGTTTTCCAGTTGTTTTGAAGCATGTGATACTCCTTTAATACTAATCAAGTATCCTTTTTCAGTAGAATTAATATGTTTGTTCTCTTGCAAAACTCTCCAAAATTCTTCAAAATTTAAGTAATCATTCAGTTTATACTTGGGTTTAATTTTAATTTCTATTTCCCCGCCGCCTTTTGGATAATGTCCTCTTTTGATTAGTTTTGCATTGATTTTTTCGCAGAATTTTGCAACATGAGGTACAAAAACTTCTTGTAAATATTCAATTGGCATTGACCATGGATTGTTTGTTCCTCCTTTTATTCGTAACGTTGCTGGTTTTGCTGCAAAAAAAGATGGAAGTAATACTGCCTGTAATAATAGTGTTGTTGAACCTGCTGTTCCTATGTCAATTTCTAATTTCCCTCCTTTAATTTCTCCGGGATAGAATTTAAGATAATCAGAGCCGAGTTTTGCTCCTTCTGCTTTTGCATTGCATAACTTCTCAAGTGCTTTTATGCAATGCAGGTGTTGTGCTTTTAGTCCGGACTTCTTGCGTCCTTGTCGTATTTTATTTATCTCAAAGGGTTTTCTGGTTATACAGGAAAGTGCAAGTGCATTTCTGACTATTTGTCCCCCTCCCTCTCCGTAATTGCCGTCTAGTTTGAGCATAATTCAAGAATTAACATTGGTCTATTTAAATTTTGTCTAAACACTGGAAAAATTTCAGTTTTCAAGGGAAAAAGAAAAAAAATAAATTCTTATCCTAAATCCAAGGATTCTAGTTCTGCCAGTTCCTGGTCTAGTTGGTCTAGTTCAGCTAGTTCGCCGTCCAAAGTTGAGTCGATTTCTGCAACTTCTTCGCTTATGTCTTCAACAGATTCGTCTGCTGGTGCTGTTGGTGTTTTTTCTTCAGGCATGCAGCCGGTAATTGCTAAACCAAGTACGATTAGAGCAAGTATTATTGCTGTTTTTTTCATTTTAATTTACCTCGTTTCTGCATTATATAAATCTTGCGATTTATTCTGCAGTTTCTTCTTCTTGCTCTTCTTCAGTTTCTTCTTCTGAGTCGTCTGAGTCTTCAATTTCGGCTGTTTCTTCTTGTTCTTCCTCAGCTTCTTCTTCTGCCTCTTCAGCTTCTTCTTCAGCTGCTTCTTCAGCTGCCTCAGCTGCCTCAGCTGCCTCTTCAGCTGCTTCTTCAGCTTCTTCTTCTGCTTTTGTTTCTGGTTCTAGTCCTTCCCGAATTTCCTGCCCTTGATTTGCTTTTCGGATTTTACGAACAACATCCTTCAAAAGCATGTGAGCTTCTTTTACTTTGGAATGAGCTTCGCGGATTTTTTGAGCTGCTTCATTTGCTTTGCCTTGGCTAAATTTTTGTTCAGCTTCAGCATGTTTATCTTTTGCTTCTTGGATTTTATTTTCAAACTGTTGCATCATTGTTTCAATTGGAGTTGTATCAAGTCCTCTTGACTTCAGTTGTTCAACAGTTCTTTCCAGTTTTGCGTTTAACCGCTCAATTTTCACCAGTGTTCCGCCGATTTTTCCTGCTGCGTTTTTTGCAGCTTTTTGTTTGATTTCCTTGTTTGCTTTTGTCCATGATTCTCTTAGGACTTTTGTAGCTTCCTTGATTTCGTCTTTTGACGGATTTTCACCAATTGCATCTATTGTTTCTCTTGCGCTTGCGATTTCAGCAGCTCTTTCTTCAAGATCTGCAAGTGCATCTGCTTTGTCTTCCTCGCTCATGTCAGAATTCTCAATTCTTTCTCTTGTTTTTTCAACAAGTGCCAATGCTCTGTCTGCTGCATTAAACAAAAAGTCTTGAGAGTGTTTTCTTGCTTGTTTTCTTGCTTCTGTGCAGTCTATTTTTGTTTTTCCTTTGCACTGTTGCAGTTTGTTTTTCATTTGTTCGATTTTTTGTCTTGATTTTTTATAGTTTTCTATTGCCTGTTCTCTTCGTTGGACTGCTTTTTGGACTACTTGTCTTAAGTCCTGCTTGTTTTCCTGGAATTTTCTTAGCAGTCCCATTCTTTTTGTTGCAACTTCTACTCTTTCTCTTGTCCTGCCAGTTATTGCTTTGACTCTTTTTTCTTTTAGTTCCTGCCGTTTTTGTTCTGCTTGGGAAATAAATTCTTCTCTTTCTCCGCCTACTTGATATTTAGTAGGTTCTGCACTATTTCCATTGCCATTTCCTGCTGCTAATGCTGCAGGTACTAAACTGATTAGAAATATTGCCATTACCAACAAACTTAATATCTTTTTCATTGTTTTTACCTCCGTTTTGAGGTTCCGCCAAATTTTATTTGGCGATACCTCCGTTTGTTTTAATTATTAACAAACATTAGTACTTTAGTAGTGGGTTTTATTTATAAAGATACTTTCAATCATCCAAAAAAGGGGCGTTTTTTGACCGTCTAATGCTTTATAGCGCCCTAAAAAAGCTCTTAATACTTTACGCAATATTTATATAGTTTTAGACTATTAAAGGAGCAGTATGCTTAGAAAACTGATTTTTGGCTTATTTTTCATGATTTTGATTAGTTCTATTGCTAATGCAGCTGAAATCAGAGGAAGAATTTATGATTTTGAATTAAATACCATTGATAACGCACGAGTGGAAATTGATACTGTTCCAAAACAGGTTCTGGTTGCGTCTGATGGGGAGTATTCTTTTAGTCTTCCATTAGGCATATATACTATTACTGCCACTTATCCTCCTGAGGATCTTAAGATTAAAGAAAGTGTTACTATCGAAGAGCATGGTGCATATACTTTGGATCTTATTCTTTTGCCAAATTTGGAGGCAGAAGAGGAAATATTAAGTGAAGCATCTGATATTAATATTACTAAGACTTTTGTTGAAGAAGATGTCAATACATTGGGTAGATTGGGTTTTGCTGCAGGACTTGTTAGTATTATCGTTCTTATTTTCTTTATGTGGTATAAATTTAAGTCTAAGACAGAAGAGCTTAGAAAAGAGGTTGACAAGACTGCCAAAAAGGTCAAAGAAAAGCAAAAGCCGGTCTTAGACAAGGATTTAAATGAATTATATACTTTCATAAAAAAGGAAGGTGGAAGAACAACTCAAAAAGATATACGGAAGAATTTTCCTAAGTCCGAAGCAAAAGTTTCATTGATGATTACTGAATTAGAGGACAAGGGGGTTATCAAGAGGATTAAGAAAGGACGTGGAAATATTATTGTGTTGAGTTAAATCCATCTTTCAATTTCCTCTGGTTTTATTTGTTCTTTTTTTCCGCTTTTAAGGTTTTGCACTGTCACTTGCTTGTCTATTTTCAGTACTTTGTATTTTTCTCCTGAAATTTCTATTATACCCCCTACTTTAAAGGGGTATAATCTGAACAATACTGTAACTCGGTATAGTTTTTTTCCTGTTCCTCTTTGGACTGTGAATAATTTTCTGCTTGTTTTTAATGAGCCAGGGAATCTTTCCTTTAGTTTTTTGCCTAATTGCCGCAAATATTTTTGCGAGGATAAGTACAAATCAATTCCCCCTCTTACTTTTTTTTCTTGTGAAATCCATGCCTGATTGTCTTTGTCTATTCGCTTGTAAACATAATTAATTAATTCTTCGCTTGGATTTCTTAACTGCAGTATTCCTTCAAAGTATTTGGAGTGTTTGTCTGGTTTTTTCATTTTTGCCTCTGGTAAAAATGAAGCTCAAAAAAGCAGAGCTTTTTTGTTGTTTCATATTAGAATCTACGTTTAACAATATATAAAGGTTTTTCTTTAAAAAGCAAACCAAACCTTTTTAAAATATAATACTTAATTCGGTATAATAATGAAGTTTAAGACTTTTTTAAGAAAAACTTGGCATTTTATTTGGGAAGACAATAGTATTTGGTCTTGGATTGTTAACATTATTTTAGCGTTTATTTTGATAAAATTTCTGGTTTATCCTGGTTTGGGATTTGTTTTGGGAACTTCACATCCTATTGTTGCTGTTGTTTCTTCCAGCATGGAGCATCCAGAAGGTTCTTTTGATGATTGGTGGAACAGGGAATGTGGCCAGGAAAGACAGAAGGATATTTATTCTAAATCAGGTATTAGCAAAACTGCGTTTGAGGGTTTTGAGTACAAGAATGGTTTTAATAAAGGAGATATTATGTTGTTGCGGTCTGCTAAAAAGGTGGAGATTGGTGAAGTTATTGTTTTTATGACAGATAAAAGACCTGAGCCAATCATTCACAGGGTTGTAGAGGTCAGGAAAAACAATGGAGATATAATGTATAAAACAAAAGGTGATAATAACTGCGGTTCTGCTGATTTTGAACAAACAATTTCTGAAGAGCAATTGATTGGCAAGTCTTTGTTTAAGGTTCCTTTGCTTGGCTGGATTAAGATTGGTTTTGTTGAACTGCTTAAGCTTGCGGGGTTTGCTTAAAATGAAGTTTTGTCCTAAGTGTGGTTCAATTTTAATGCCTAAGGGAAAATTTTTGGTTTGTTCCTGCGGGTACAAGGAAGCTGCTACTGAAACTAAAGTATCTGAAAAAGCTAAGGATGAAGATCACAAAATAGAAGTTGCAGAAGCAGGTTCAGGTGATGTTCGTTCAGTTGTTGAAGAACAATGCCCTAAGTGCGGGCACATGAAGTGTTATACCTGGGAGATTCAAATGAGGGCTGCAGATGAGCCTGCAACAAGATTTTTTGAGTGCCAAAAATGTCATCACAAATGGCGCGACCAAAGATGAATTTAGGTGAATTTATTAAAGATGACAAATTAAGAATTATTGTTAAGCCTAATTCAAACAAAACAGAAGTTCTAAGTTATAATAAAGAAAAACAAGCAGTAGTAATAGCAATCAAAGAATCTGCTGATAAAAACAAGGCAAATATAGAACTAATTAAATTCCTTTCAAAGAAATTAAAAAGAAAAGTCAGGATTAAATCAGGTTTGACTTCTAGGGAAAAAGTGATTTCTATATTATAGAAAAGATTAAATAGTTTATTAGACTATTGCTCCTTATGAAAACAGATCTTGTTGTAGAGGGAGTAATAATGAATAATAATAAAACTCTTTTAATTCATCATAGAAAATTAAACATATGGGTTCCTGCCGGAGGACACATAGATGAAAACGAAGTTCCAGATGATGCCTTATTAAGGGAAATCAAAGAAGAAACTCAGTTGGATGTGGAGATAATAAATAATTGCCAATTGCTGCCTGAAGGGAATACCAGAAGAAATCTCGCAGTTCCATTTCATTCTAATTTGCATTCTGTTGGTGATCATGATCATTGTTGTTTCTTCTATTTATGTAAAGCATTGAATCCTGAGAATTTAAAGATTAATAAAGAATCTATAGATTATAAATGGATTTCTAAAGAAGAGGTAGATAATGATTTTATTCCTGCAGAGATTAAAAAGATTCTAAAAAAAGCATTCGAAGAATATGAAAAAATAAAGAGTAATTCTTCTTCTATATTATAGAAAAGCTTAAAAACAAGAAAATATCCTTGATTATTCTATGGGTGGTAAAGACGATCATATCATAATGGCTGTGCCTGTTGATATTTTATTTGTTAATAATAGTCATTTTCAAGGTTTTAAACCTCATTCTCAAATTGAAGATTATGAATCTAGAATTTTAGAGTATAAAAAATTCTTAAGAAGAGGAGATTTAGAAATCGATCCTTCTCATAAGCAGCCGATTGGTTATGCAGTTATTTATAATCCTGAAACAAAAAAGATTTATGCTTACAAAAGAGCAGCAGATAAAGCAGATTATAATGAACAAAGATTATACAATAAATGGTCTATTGGTATTGGAGGTCATATTGAAAAAGATGAAGAAGCAGAAGATAATCCAATTCATTCTAGTTTAATTAGAGAGATTGATGAAGAAACTGTTATTAATGGTTCGCAGGAAATTAAGGTGATAGGTTATATTAACGATGATAGAGATAGTGTGGGAAAAGTTCATTTTGGTGTTTTGTATTTAGTTGAAACTGATTCTGATGATGTTTTTCCTAACGACAGCGAATCTGTTCATGGCGAAATGATGTCTTTAGAAGAAATAAAGAAAATAAAAGATGACCCAAACTCAACTTTAGAAGGCTGGTCAGAAATCGCATTAGAAGCGGTTGAGAATCATTTAAAATAAATTATTCTATATACTCTCCAAATACTTCAAAATATTTTTCTTGCAATGTTTCTAAACCACCTATGTTTAAGGCAGAATATATTTCTTTTAGTCCTTCTATCCCTGCTTTTCGATCTTCATCAAATGCTTGCCCAATTTCATTATCATGTCGATAAAAAGATTTAACCGGCTTCCACTGATCTCCTTCTATTTTTCCATCAGGAAAATCAACTTCTGTTCCGTCTGCAAATTTCACTCCCATCATTCCTGACTCTCTCCAATCATGCCATGTTAGTTCACCTAATTGCCCATATTGCGCATGTGTTGGATCAACAACCAATACAACTAAATCACTTATATGTGTATTCATTTTATCTCCCTCCCAATAATATTAGTATTATTATTCTTTTTAAAAATGTTATTATTTTCACTTAAAATAATCCAGCTTACTCTGCTTCTTACTTGCTTCTTCCATGTATTTTGGTGGTATAACTGATACAAAAGAATATCCCCAATCTTCCAGCATTTTTAGTGCATTTGGAGTTATTTTCGGAGCAGCAATTATTCCTCGAACTTTGGAAATTCCTTTGCTTACCATCAGTTTTTCAACATAACGGCGTAGTTGTGTTACAGCACTTAAATCTGCAGAATATCTTTTACACTCAACTACTGTTAAAACTCCGTTTGAATCAACACCAAGAACATCTATAAACCCGTATTTAGTTTGTTCTTCTTGGGAAACCGGTTTAAATCCTTTTTCAATCTTCTCAGGTTGTTCATACAGCATATTTGCCATGTCTGCTTCTGTTCCTGTGACTAAAATATTCTGGCTGTCTTCTAGTTTGTAAGAATTAAAGAAATAAATCCTGTTGATTTTAATGTCCATACTTTCCTTCAATAATTGATTTTTGGCTTTTAAAATTATTTTACCATCTTCTAATACTAAATCATGCGATGTTTGTGCTTTCATGTAATTTACAGGAGCATTGCCTTTGGGCTGATGAACTAATAGAGTATTATCTGCTTTTATTAGAACTATTCGATCTCCTTCTGCCAGCTTACTTTCGGCTCTGCCAGAATATTTTACAGAGCATTTGCAGGTTATTATGACTGTTTCATTGCGTTTCAGGGCGTCCTGGAGAAGTGTTCTGTATTCTGTTATGTCCCACATCGTATCTACTTTGAAGTTTATTCCTTTATATGCTTTTTCATACTGTAAAACATATTACTAATCAAATAAATGTATATAAACTAGCTGTACTTTTATCAGTATATAACAACGCGCCTGGGCAGCCTTGACGTCTGCTATAAAACATTTTACTTTCCCCCAAAGAAAGTTTAAATCGTGCTTAGCAACTGGTGATGTTTCAAGCTGCCTCAGGTTTTTCTTAAGATGGGTTTTTTCATTGTATTTGAGGGCGGAGAAGGTAATGGTAAAAGCACCCAGATTAAATTGATTACCAAAGCATTAGAGCAGAAAGGATTTTCTGTTTTCAACGCAAGAGAACCAGGAGGACCTGAAATTTCTGAAAAAGTAAGAGAGCTAGTGATGAATCCTAAGTACAAGGGAAAAATTGGGGCAAGAACTGAAATGTTTTTGTATATGGTTGCACGGGCCCAGCACACTGAGGAATGGATTATTTCAAAGCTGAAAGAGTATGATTTCTATATTTCTGATAGATATGCATTATCCAGCGTGGGTTATCAAGGATACGGCCGAGGATTGCTGAAAGAAGTTAAACAATGCAATGAGATTGCTACTCAGGGAATAGTTCCTGATTTGACTATTATTTTGGATATTTCTGCAAAAAAAGGTCTGGAAAAGATGTCGACTGATGAGTTTGGTGAAAAAGACCGCTTGGAGCAAGAACCGTTAAATTTTCATGAACAGGTTAATCAGGGATTTTTACAAGAAGCTAAACTTGATCCGGATAGGATGAAAGTTATTCCTTACTTAGAAAACCAGCCAGAACAAATGCATCAGCAAATTCTTAGTCACGTTTTAAAACTAGTAGAAAAGAATAATTAATTAATATAATCTGTTTCATCATACTGTTCCAGTTCTGCATCCTGAATTTCAGTATATCCTTCTTCTTTAGAGGCATCAAAGAAATCTCCAAGGTCCCGATTTTGTTTTTTCTTTAAAAAGCTTATTCCTATTGCACCCATAATAATTCACCTCTTTTTGTTTCTATCACCAGCTCTCTCCTCACGCAATGTTTAGAAAACACATCTTATATTTAAATAAATTGCAAGTCAAAAATATATTCTTAATCATTCATGTCAGTACTTTATCAAAAAACAACACATTACTACTTGTTAATGAATTAAGAGAATTCTGCTATTGTCCCGATTGTATGCTTAATTACTGTTCCGTCAATAGCATTGATTTTAATATTGATTGTCTTAAATCCCTGGGTTAAATAGGTTATATTAAAAACAGGTATTCCTTCAATTTCCTGTATTATGAAGAATGTTTTCATTATTATTTCTTTTGAATATTTTTCTTCCCGGCACTTTTTTGCAATATCAAGCGCGTGTTCTGTAAGTATTTTGATTTTGTCGATATCCAGTTCTGCAATTGTTTGCTTGGATTTCATTATTTCTTGTTCGCCGGTAATATCTATTTTGTCAGAAGAAATAATAAAAGTTATCATTTTATCTTTTGATGGATTGTAATATCCTATTTGGAACGTTCCTTTGTTTGCTTCATCTTTCATTACAAATATATGCGCTAGATAGAAATCAGGATGGTCTTTTTGCCATGTTTTAAACTCATTGCTTTTTTTTAATTGTTCAACTGTTTTTTTAATATCCATATGAAATGCAAATAAGTCATCACTTAAAAAAGTATGCTTTCAAAAGATTTAAATAATATTTAATTTTTGAGTATTTGAGGTAATATCATGAGTATTTTTGATCAGGTAAAGGGATTAAGAGAAGTCGTGGATTCATCTAGTATTTCTACTATTTTAGCGACAGAAGCAAACTCAAAATGTCCAGATGATAAGTCTGGAATTAATGAAAATATTTTTGGCACATTAAGGGAAGATCCCAAGCTGAGTTCCAGTCCTTTAAGGGATAAATATTTAGCACAAGTTGCTGATTTATACTTTAGAAATGGCGATGTCTGATTCTCCATTACTTTTTTAAACTCTTTCTGTATGGTTTATATTATGGTTTCAGCAAATACTCAAAAAGACCTTGAAAAACAAGGTTATAGATTTACAGGCAGGCACAGCGCTATGAAAGTTTGTGATTGGTGCAGGAAATCCTTGAGAGGAGATGAAATCTGTTATAAGGGTGATTTTTATGGTATTCAATCCTGGCGGTGCATTCAGATGACTCCTGTTTTTGCCTGCACTCATCGGTGTGTTTTTTGCTGGAGAAATATTGAGGAAACAGATGAAATCAATCAGATTGAGGATACTCCTGAGCAGATTATTGATAATTGTATTGAAGAGCATAAAAGATACCTGTATGGTTTTGGCGGTAATGAGAACAGAAACAAAGAAAGATACGCTCAGATAGAAAGACCATTGCATTTTGCTGTTTCTTTGACAGGAGAGCCGACTTTGTATCCCCAGTTGCCGGAATTGGTAGATGAAATAAAGAGAAGAAAAATGACTGTATTCTTGGTTACTAATGGAACTCAGCCAGAAATGTTAAAAAAGCTTTTGAATCATCAGCCCACTCAGTTATATCTTACTTTGCCTGCTCCGAATAAGGAAATTTACGAAAAAACCTGTAATCCGTTAATAAGTAAGGGATGGGAAAGAATTAATGAATCTTTATCTTTAATAAACAAATTCAATCGTTCTTGTCTTAGATTAACTTTGGTTAAAGGAGTTAATATGTCACGCCCAGAGCAGTATGCTGAATTGATCAAGAAAGCAAATCCTTTGTTTGTTGAATTAAAGGCTTACATGTGGGTTGGTCATTCAAGAAACAGGTTGGAAATTCAAAATATGCCTTATCATAAAGATATTAAACAATTTGCAGAGAGAATAGCAGCAGAACTAAACTGGAAAATCATTGACGAAAAACCAGAGTCAAGAGTGGTTTTATTGATGAAACAAGATATACCTAATAGAATTTTGAAGTTTTAAAACCTATTCCTTACTCTGGCTACAATTCCGTTAACCAGATGTTCTGCGAATTTTTCAGGATGGATTGCTACTGCTCTTTTGAATACAAATAATAGGTCATATTTTCTTTTTGCTCTTGGTTCGCTTATTCGATACATTAGACCAGAGGATATTAACCGCAATATTGCAGATACAAGGAATACAAAGGGTATTCCTGTAATAACAAAGTGTTGTATGTTGTCTGCAAGTATTCCGCCGAATATTGGTGAAATTATCAGAGGAATCGCGATTATCATGTTGTGTTGTGCAATTTCTGTTGCTCTTCTTTTGGGATTGGTGAAATCTAATAATAGATTAAATGCTGATAAATCTACTCCAGCCCAGGCAATTCCCGAGATTATTTGCGCTGGAACTATCAGCCACAAGGTATTTGGCGTGACAAATAAGTAGGTCAGAGGAACTAATGCTGTTCCAAACATACAGATTACTGCCACTGGCTTGTCTCCATATCTATCAGTTATTATTCCCCAATGCCTGTTTGACAGCATTTTGAGTATTGATGTAATTATTATTGTACCTATGTATATTTTGTAGCTCAGGCCCAGATTTTTAAGTATGTATACAACAAATAGGGGTGATGCAAGGGAATATGCAAAATTAAAAAAGAATATTATTGATGTGTAGGGTTTTAGTGTTTTGCGTGAAAAAAATTCTTTTAGTTGATGGTGTTTATGATCCTGATAAGGAGGTATTTTGATTTTTCCAAATTGTGTTGTTGCAAGCAGTCCAATTAGTATTCCCATTGTGAATATTGTTGTAAATCCGTGGGGACTGTTTTTTGGAAATAAGTCCAGATAAAACGCGCCTATTGTTGATGCTGCCATTAATCCAAAGACTAAAAACATGTTTCTGGTTCCGAATAATATTCCTCTTTTTTTGACAGGGGTTATGTCTGCCGCCGTTGTTGTCCAGGATGCGTCTGTGACGTATTCTGTATATCGTATTAAAAAGTAAGTAAAGGTTATTACAAATAAAGGATGTTCTTTGAAAAAATAGGGTGTTATTATTATGAATATCCATAGTAGCCGGGATATTGTGGTGCTTGTTACATATATTTTTTTTCTTGAAACATATTCAATTAGTTTTGCCCCGGGAATCTGGGAGAAGATAAGTGCAACAAAAGGCATTGCGCTTATTGCTCCTATCACGGTATTTGATGCTCCAAGTGTTAATGCAAATGCTGCTAGAAATGCGGAGGTAAATCCTTCATAAGCTGCCCAAAGTCCTCCATTAATGATTAGCTTTTTTTGATTGCGGTCAAATCTCATAATTTTATTATCTCTCCTTTTGGTCCTGGATTAAGTATGGGGGTATTGTTTATTTTGTCCTTTTTTCCCCATGTTTCATGGAAATGTCCTGATATGTGAAGGACTACATTCTTGTTTTTTTTGATAAATCTTGTTATTGATTTGTTGCCGTGATGTTCTTTGAATATCCGGTCTAATTTTGTATTGCTTGGTGGTGCGTGTGTTACCAGCACTATTTTTTTTCCTTTTATGTCTATATTTTTTACCAGTGCTTCAAATTCCTTTTCCACAGGGTCAAATCCTCCTCCACCCCATCCTAAAAAATAATACTCTTTGAATTTTTTTAGGCGTTTGTGGATAAATGTGATGTTATTATAAAAACTGCAGTATTTTTTTAGTACTGCGGCAGTTTCATGGTTTCCTGGAATCATAAATATTGGTTTTTTTATTTTGCTTAATCGGTTCATTAATTGTTCCAGGTGTGTTTCAAATATTGTTAAATCTCCTGCACATACTACCAAATCCGCTTTTTTTGCTTTTTTTTCTATTTCTTTTAATGCTGTCAGGCTTTCATGTAGGTCTACAAATGCCAGAATCTTCATAGTAATGCTCTTGAACTTAGTTGTATTATTGTTTTGTATGTTGTGAAATTATTAAGCACGTACGTTTCCACTATCATGCCTATTGCCAGAACTCCTATTGCGCATAAGAGCAGTAATAGATTGCTTGCAAGGACTTTTGCAAATGCTTTTGACATTATGTTTTCTTTTGTCATGGCATCTGATATCATTGTTCCTGCCACTACCGCGATTATGTAGCTGCTTATTTCCAGCAGTACATGTGGAAATACGCTCAGCATTATTAAAAAGAATATTATTCCTGGGTGAGCTTGTAAGTATACTGCTGTGTTTCTTCCTAATACTCCGAATACTGTTCCCCATACTGATGCATTCCATATTATCATGAATATTGCTCCATTTCCTGCGATTAGGGATAATAAGAAGCATATTGTCATTACAAACATGTTGTGTGTGAATAGGTCTTTGAATAATGGTATTGAGAAATAACTTCCTCCTGCTGTTGTTGCTCCGCCGGCCATTACTGATACTTGCTGTTTGAATAAATGGTTTGTGGCCATTGCAGGCATGACTAAAGAGAATAATGCAAAAACAATGAACGAACCAAAGAATATGTAAATGTATACTTTAATGAATTGTTTATTGTTTACTAGTACGTTCCATACTCCTATTGCGTGTTGTTTTGCTTTTGATTCGTAATATGATGATATTTGGTATAAAGAAGGCATTAACAGCATTGACACTACTCCTACAATTACAAGTGCGGGGTCTTCAGAAAAAAGCATTAATGAAAACATGGCTGCAAAGATAGTATATGCCATTCCAAGTAAAAAACCGTATTTTGGGCTTTTTTTGAGAAACTCAACTGAATATATCTGTTCTAATACCATATTACCTCCTTTTTATTGGTTTCTAGAATTTAGCATATTTAAATGTTTTTATCTTACATTATAGTAATCCTCAAGAACAATCCTATCCACTTCTTTAAGATCGCGAATCATATACAGTTTACCATTTCCCAGTTTAACTATTTTTTTGGCCAGTTTTTCTCCTTTTCCATCTAATCTAATTCCAATTACAGATATTGTTATTCCTTTTGCAGCTGCTCCAGATACTGCTGCAAGTGTTTCTTGCTCTGGTTCTTTGCCAACTGTAGGGAGTGCATCAGTGAGAATCAACAAATGTTTTGTAACATCTTCTGCAGGAAACATTTCAGATGCGTGTTCTATCATTTTTTGAAAATCTGTTTGCTTGGAAGCCCTGACTCTTGTAACTCTATTCAAAAAAAATCCAAAATCGTCCGTGGGCGGTATTGAATCTTTGATTTCTGTTCCAAACACAACAAGGCCAACTTTATCTTTATCTGAAATGGCCTTATACGCTAAAGCAACTCCTGCTTTTTTACAGGTGTGTATTTTGTCTCCTTTCATTGAAGCAGAACTATCAAGACCATAAACAATATATACTGCTCCTTTGCTTTCCCGTTCATGTGTTCGCAGGTCTGCTTTTTTTATTTTGTCGTGTCCTCTTTTGACTGCCATTTTAATTGACTTGCGGATTGCGATGTCCCTGTATCTGTCTCCTTTTTTAAAAGCGCGAATTTCATTTTTTTCTCCATAATGGGACATTTGCTTGTGTACTTTTTCTCCGATGATTCCTTTTGCAATTAAATTGTCTATTTCTTCGATATATAAGGAAAGAGAGGCAAGTTCAATTCCTTTATCAGTAATGTTTCCTTCGTTGTCTAAGAGCTTGTTTTGCCGTAAATTTTCTATTTTTTCTTCGATTTCTTTTTTCAATTTTTTCTGGAATTCAGGTATTCGGACATTTCTCTCAAGATACTTGGGGTCATATCCTGAAATTAACCGCAATAATTTCTCTCCATAAAGTTGCTTGGCTATAGAGAAATTTTTGACCATATTTTCAAACATCATGTTTGGAACAAATGCGCTCATTCCGCGGTTTATGCCGTCTTCTATTATTTTGCCGTCGTCAATTGCTTTGTTATCATCTTGAAGAACAGAATGCATTAGTTTGTCATCAAGTAATTGCATTTGCAGTTTGCCTTGATATTCTTCTGCTTTAGAAAATTCATTAACTTCCCGCTCACTGCTAAAGACAACCACCACTCGTCTCAAGTTCTTGGTGTTCAGCACAGTATTTTTTAAACTCTTGTGCTAAGAATTCCTCTTCTGTTTGTAGATATTTAACAGAAGGTTTTAGTTCAATTCTGTGTGACAGGACTGAGACGACTGATTTAGCAATATCTTCGGAATTAACTTTTTTACGTTCTGCTAAAACCGCGTTTGCTTGTGCTCTTTCATATAATCCAATAGATGCGCGAACACTTGGTTTTCGGATTAAGTCTTTATGCTCGCGTAATATGCGAACAAAGTCTATTGTTGCTTCTAATAATAAAGATGGGAACTCTACTTTCCCAGAGAGCGTAGCTCGATGGGTGCCAGGAACTCTTTGAGTTACTGAGCATTTTTCTCCTCGTGCTAACACTATTTCTTTTTCCATGGCTATTTTTTCAGGATATGTCATATGAATAATATCAAATCTGTCTAAAAATACATCTGATAGTTTTTCTGTTGCTGCTGTTTCTTGTGGATTCATTGTTCCGATAAAAATAAAACTTGCAGGCAAATCAACAGTATAAGAACCAATGGTTGCTTTTCCTTCTTCCAGTACCTGTAATAATGCATTTTGTAGTTTTTCAGGGCATCTGTTTACTTCATCAAAAAATAGTATTCCGTTATTTGCTTTGAAAATTTTGCCCGGAGTGAATGCTTCTATAGACATTGCTCCATGAGTAAGTGCTTTTGCCGGATCAATGTCTCCTATAAGGTCTTCTATTGTTAAATCCGGACTCCCTTGTATTCTTATAAATCTATTAATTCCTTCAATCTTTTTGGTTTTTGTTTTGCCTTTTCTGCATGCCGGACATAACGGATTGGATGGATTGCAGTGGTATTCGCAGTCATTAGCTTCAACAGAAGGTAATAATTTAGCTATGTTCCGAGCGATTGTTGTTTTTCCGATTCCTGGAGAACCTATTATTATGACATGCCGGTTCATAAGTAGAGCTGATTTTAGCTGTTCCTTTGTGGCCTCCTGCCCTAAAATATCACTAAAACAATCTCCTGCAGTAAATTCCTTGCTAAAGTCATGTATCATAGAAGAAAAATAAAGAAAGAGAGTTTATAAAGTTATTTCTTTTCACAGAAAAAATTTATTTTTTCTTTTTCTTCTTTTTCCTTTTTGTTGTTTTCTTCTTTTTGACTGTTTTTTTGGCGTCTTTGAGTGCAGTCTTCATTTCTTTCATTGCTACTTTTTGCATTTCTCTGGCCATTTTTAGTCCGTGTTCTGCTATTTTTTTTGCGGCTTTTTTTACTTTTTCCGGTTTTACTCCTCTCTTTTTTAAAATTGATTTTACTTCTTTTTCTGTCTCTTTCTTGGCGTATTTTCCCACTCTTACGCACATGCATGCTACTCTTTTTTTCATTTGTTTCACCTCCTTGGCTTCCATTTCTTATGAGGGTCATAAATAGCTGATCCCTCTCTTAATACTGATACAAATAAGGCGATTAATAATATAAGCGCTCCTGACAGGCTTAATATTGAGAATACTGAATAGCCGTGTATAGATGGCTGTAGGTGTATTAGCAGTGAACCGGCAACTATCAACGCGGCAATTATCATTGCATAGGCCAAACGATTACTGCTTTTGTTAATGTCCATTCCTACATGTCGCACATCTGTATAGGCCATATCTACTTTTATTGCTCCGTGTTTTAATTTTTCTAAAACATCCATGGTCTCATCGGGTATATCTGCTAGTTTAAATGCTAAATCTCTTGACTTGCTCATGAATTTTTTTATTAGTTTGTCCGGTCTTTTTTGTTTTTTTAATAGCTTGGCTATTCGCGGTCGTGAAAACTCCATAAAATCAAATTGAGGATCTACATAAAGACAGGTTCCTTCTGCTGTAAGCATTCCTTTTCCCAACAGTATTAAATTTGTCGGCATTTTTATTTTATGCGCGACGCAATTGTTGAATAAATGATACATCATGCTTGTTATGCGTGCGCTTTTTAGTTCAGCACCGTACCATTCATCAAGTATATTTTCCGTGTCTATTGCAAATGCCTGCAGGTCTGTTTCTTCTGTTGGCATTCCTTCTTTTAGCAATACTCTTATGACTTGTTTTACGTCTTTATTGACTATTGCAATGTACATTTCCAGTTCAAGTTTTTGCAGTGTTGGATCTAGTTCTGCAACTATTCCAAAATCGAGCAGTGCTATTTTTTCTTTCGGTAATACTAGTATGTTTCCCGGATGCAGGTCTGCATGGAAAAAGCCGTCTTCCATTCCTTGTTTGAAAAAACATTCTGCTATTGTCTTGGCCAATTTTGGTTTTTGGGATTTTTTCAGTTTTGCTTCTGATAATTTCTCTCCTTTAAAATATTCCATTACAAATACGCGTGAGGTAGTATATTGCCAGTATACTTTTGGAATTTCTACTTTGGATGATTCCCGGAAATTTTTATGAAATTTGTCGGCATTTTTTGCTTCAATTGTAAAATCAAGTTCTTTTTTTGTGTAGTTTTCAAATTCTTCAACAATATCCAGGGGGCTTGCATGGTTTTTTATATATCTGTCAACTTTTCGTGCTAGATAATAAAGAATTTGGATGTCTGATTCGAATTTCTCTCTTACTTGTGGTCTTTGGACTTTGACTACTACTTTTTTGCCGGAGCGAAGTGTTGCCTTGTGCACCTGGGCTATTGATGCTGAACCAATTGGTTTTTTGTCAAATGAGGAGAATATTTTTTTAATGGGCTTGCCTAGTTCTTTTTCTACTATCACTTTAATCTGCTCATAAGAAAAAGGTGTTGTTTTATCAAGTAATTTTTTGAATTCATCGCACCAAGTGGATGGTACTAAATCCGGTCTTAGGCTTAGCAATTGTCCTAATTTTACATATGCTCCGCCTAATTCTTCCATTGCTTTTCGAAGTCGTATTGGTATGTCTCCTGTTTCAGTTGTGGTGATTGTGAATCTTTTTAGGAACGGCAGGTGTCTTGTAAGTCCGTATTTTTGTACAAAATGACCTAATCCGTGTTTTACAAGAACATTGACTATACTTGAAACCCTTTTTAGGTTGGATTTTTGCATATTTTTCCTCTTTTTTGCCTATATATAGTATGCCAAATATACAAACCTTTTTAAACTATTTGTTTTTTTTTAAAAGTATGTATGAATTGATTATCACAGAGAAGCCTAATGCCAGCAAGAGGATTGCTGAAGCCCTGGCTGATGGAAAACCAATAAAAGAAAATTTAAAAGGTGTTCCATACTATAAAGTAACTCATGGAAACAGGGATTTAGTGATTGGTTGTGCAGTAGGTCACTTATTTGGCTTGGCTGAAAAGGTTAAGTCAAAGGGTTTTAAATATCCTGTTTTTGATATTGAGTGGGTTCCTAATTATGAGGTTTCCAAGTCTGCTGATTTCTCAAAAAAATATTTTAATGTTCTTAAAAAATTGGCAAAAAATGCAAAGTCCTTCACAGTTGCCTGCGACTATGATATTGAAGGGGAAGTTATCGGTTTGAATATCATAAGATTCATCTGCAACAGAAATGACGCAAACAGAATGAAATTTTCTACTTTGACAAAACCAGATGTTATAGCTGCGTATGAAAATGCAAGCTCTACTTTGGATTGGGGGCAGGCAGAGGCAGGCGAGGCCAGACATTTTTTGGATTATTTTTATGGTATTAATTTATCCAGGGCTTTGACTTCTGCGATTACTTCTACAGGCATGTTTAAGATTTTAAGCACAGGTAGAGTGCAGGGACCGGCTTTGAAGATTATTGTTGATCGGGAGAAAGAGATTCAAAAATTCACGCCCGTTCCTTTTTGGCAGATTGAATTACAGGGCGAGGCAAAAAAATCGCCGATTATTGCCTGGCATAAAGAGGATAAGTTTTGGGACAAGAAAAAAGCAGATAAGGTAATGAAAAATGTTAAAAATGAAAAAACTGGCATTGTTGCGGATATTGAAAGGAAAAAATTCAAACAATCTCCTCCTCATCCTTTTGACTTGACTTCATTGCAGACAGAGGCATACAGGTGTTTTGGTATCAAACCCAAGGAGACTTTGTCTATTGCTCAGAACTTGTATACTAACGGCATTATTTCTTATCCAAGAACTTCTTCTCAGCAATTGCCCAAGGCGATTGGTTATGCAAAAATCATTACTGCTTTGCGAAAGAATAAAAAATATTCTGATTTATGCGGGGACTTGCTTAAGATTAAGAATTTGGAGCCGAATAATGGCAAGAAAACTGATCCTGCGCATCCTGCTATTTATCCTACAGGGGTGAGCAGACGGTTGGAAGATCGACCTGCAAAGATTTATGATTTGATTGTCAAGAGGTTTATGGCTACTTTTTCAACTCCTGCAGTTAGAGAAACTATGATTATTAATATAGATGTTAAAAAGGAAATTTTTATTGCAAAAGGTTCAAGGACGATTGAAAAGAACTGGCATGTTTTTTATGCTCCGTATGTTAAATTGGAGGAAACAGAATTGCCAAATGTTAAAAAAGATGATGTTGTTGATGTCAAGAAAATTATTTTGCATAGCAAGGAAACTCAGCCTCCAAAGAGATATACTCATTCTTCTATTATTAAAGAATTGGAAAAAAGAAGTTTGGGTACTAAAGCCACAAGAGCAGATATTGTTGATAGATTGTATAAAAGAAATTATGTTAAGGGCGAGTCTTTGGAAGCTACTGATTTGGGTGTTCATATTATTGGCATTCTTGAAAAATATTGTTCTAAGATTATAGACGAGGAATTGACAAGAAAGTTTGAGAAGGACATGGAATTGATTAGGGAAAATAAGAAGAAAAAAGAACAGATTTTAAAAGATGCAAAGACAGTTTTAAAAGATATTTTGGCTGATTTTAAGAAAAAGCAGAAAGAGATTGGAAAGGGGCTTAATACTACTTTTACAGAGACAAGAGATGCCATGACCACTGTTGGTCCTTGTCCTACCTGTGGGGAGGGTAAGTTGTCTATAAGAAAAGGTAAATTTGGCAGGTTTATTGCCTGCGACAAGTATCCTGAGTGCAAGACTACTTTTAAATTGCCCATGTCTGGTGGTGTGGATGTTACTGACAAGGTTTGTGAGCACTGCAAGTATCCTGTTGTTAAGATGATTAAAAAGGGAAAAAGGCCTCAGGAGGTTTGTATTAATCCTGAGTGTCCGGCTAAGAAAGTTGAGATTAAGGTTAAGCCCAAGAAATGTCCTAAGTGCGGTGAAGGAGATATGGTTGTCAGGAAATCTGTTTATGGTGCATTTCTTGCTTGCAATCGGTTTCCTAAATGCCGGTGTATTGAAAAGATTAATCAGGATGGTTCTCCAGTAGTTAAAAAGAAGAAAAAAGCCAAAAAGAAGAAAAAGAAAAAGAAGAAAAAAGCCAAAAAACAATAAACTATATATACTAATTCTTCAAATATTCTGTATATGAAAAAGAGCTTGATATTAATACTATTATTAGTGCTTTTCACTCCTTGTGTTTTGGCTGAGAAAGATACTATTAAACTATTGGCGCTAACCGAATCTGGAGGTAAAAGAGGGGTAGTTGTTGATTTGTCATTGGAATTAAAACCAGGGAAAGAAAGGGTTTTTTTGGAAACTTTTCCTTTGACAAAGATTGCGACTCAGGTTAGTATGCGGTTTGCCCAGCAGATTGCTTGTTCTGAATTTGATGCTGATTGTTCTGGTAAGGATTTTTTTTATACTATTTCAGCCATGCCGGGCATTGTTGGGGGGCCAAGTGCTGGTGCAGCAAGTGCTGTGTTAGCTGCTGCTTTGGTTAAGGGTTTTCCTGTTAGAAAGGATGTTGCCATTACCGGCACTATTAATTCCGGCGGAGTTATCGGCTTGGTCGGCGGTATTGATTATAAAATAAAAGGCGCAGCTAAGAAGAATATTTCTTTGGTTTTGATTCCTAAGGGAAGCAGACATTACGTATCTGACGGCAAGACTATTGACTTGGTTGCCTTAGGCAAGTCTGTAGATATTGATGTTGTTGAAGTTGCTACTTTGGAGGAGGCTTTTGAATATTTTACTAATACTACTGTTATCCATTCTAATGAGTCTATTGTTTTGGATCCTAAGTATGTTTATACTATGAAGGCTGTTGCTTTGGATTTATGCAAGAGAAATGAGGATATTCAAAATTTATTGGTTGATTTGAGAAAAACCAGGGGCAAAAAGTCTTCTAATAATGAGAATTCTGCAATAGAATTCACAAAAAAGGGGAAATCCGCGTATAATAATAATGATTTTTATTCTGCTGCGAGTTTTTGTTTTAGGTCTAATGTTATGTTAAAAAGGGAATATTTTTCTTTAAAAGAGTATTCTAAAGAAGAGATTAAAGATGCTGTTAAGACTATCAGAGAAAAAATTGACAAATTGGATTCTGCTGTTTCTAATTCTTCTATTGATACTATTTCTGATTTGCAAGCATTTATGGCTGTCAAGGAGAGATTATCTGAAGCAGGACATACTTTAACAAAGGCAGAGAATACTGCTGATTCTACTGATGCTTCAAATATTTTGGCTTATGCTGAGGAGAGGTATTATTCTAGTGTTGCCTGGGCCAAGTTTTTTGGTTTAGAAGGCAAGAGATTTCATATTAATCAGGAAAAATTAAAAGAATCCTGCACAAGCAAGATTTCTGAAGCAGAGGAAAGATATAACTATGTCAAGTCTTTTCTCAAGGCAGATCTTTCTCAGACAAGGAATGAGTTGGATGATGCGTATACTGAGATGAATAACCATGATTATGTTATGTGTTTATTCAAGGCAGCTAAGGCAAAGTCTGAGATTGATGTTATTTTAAGTGCTGTTGGTGTTTCTAAGGATAGGGTTCAGGAGTATATAGATTTAAAATTGGATATTGCACGTTTTGCATTGTTTAAGTCGTATAAAAAGGATGTTTTTCCTATGATTGGTTATTCTTATTATGAATATGCAAAGAGTTTGAAAAATACTGATCATTATGCTTCTTTGTTATTTTCAGAATATGCTTTGGAGTTTTCCACTTTGGATATTTATTTTACTAGAGCAAAAACGCCTTCTTGGTCTGTTGACAAGGAGTCATTGTTTGCGTTCTTAACTGGAATTTTTATTGGTATTTTTATTCTTGTTATTGTTCTTCCTGCAAGCAGGTTTAAGGGTAAGAAGTAGATTCTATTGTGTTATAAAAACCCTGCGCAAACCCCCGAAGGAGTCTGCGAGGGAAAAAGAGGTGATTTTAAAATTTCATAAGATTTGAATATAAACCCGCACAGATCCCCTAAGAGATCTGCGCAGGAAAAAGAGGTGATAGATATTGAAAATTTTGGTAATATGGTAAAAATTCTTCTACCACCAGCCCTGTTGTGTAATATATAGTATAACTTATATATAAAGCTTTCGGTTTATCTCTACTCCGGAGTAGTGAAGCAGGATTTGTCTGTGTAACCCCCACCTTTATATATAGTATAACAACTACTATATAATATAGGTTATGAACATGTCGTCCTTTTCCTTCTAATAAAGGATATAGAAAAGGATGACAGATTAGTAAAGGAAGAGAGATTGGGAACTAGCTCAAAACACTAGGTCCCTTTACTAAGAATGAAATGCATAAAATGTCAAAATTCAGGAACTACAGGTCTTAAGCACCTGGGTCCTATGTGTAACAAGTGTTTTCTGCGAACAATAGAGAAAAGAGTGAGAAAAGACTTAACAACTAACAAGATTTTTGCTCCAAATGACCATATTTTGCTCATAAATGACAAATCTGTCAAAGCTGCTATTTGCAGATATTTTCTTGATAGCATCAAAAAAGATATTCCTTTAGATATTCATATTAAATCTATTAAAACCGGCGAATATGACAAAATAGTAACTTCAGCAAATCTGGATTACGAAATTGAATCATTTCTGGAATCATTATTTACCAATAAACCATATACTCAATCAAAAGAAGTTCATTTGCTAAGAACAGTTTCTGATGAAGAAATAATAACATTAAAGAAAATATTAAAACTAAAAGGGAGTGTTAAAAAAACAAAAATGGGAAAAATTTTGGATAAATTGGAAAAACAATACCCTGGTTCTAAATTTGGTTTATTTAAAAGCTCGAGCAGAACATCCGCAGTTTGAATCTTCAGGAGCTGGCGTGCATTCGCCACGAACAGAATCTATCCCTACAATCGCAGCAACACATTTATTGGCATATGTTTTTTGATTTGCTCCGCATACTGGTTCGTCAGAAATGCATTGGCATGCAGTTAAAAAAATCAAAAAAAGAATCAATAGAAAGAATTTATTCATTTTATAAGATCGTGTTTTTTGAGAATTTTTTTGAGCGCATCGAATTCTGCAGATTCTTTGAATTCTTTTCTGTCTTCATCTGGCAGTTTTTTTATGGCAATCAGCGCTATTTTTGATAGTTCACGCAGGTCTTTTTGTACCATTTCTTTGGCAACGATTTGTTTTATTTGAATCTCTTGTTCTTCCTCGCTCACTTTTGGTTTTTTCGCTAATAATCCTATTTTATTTAGTTTGTCAAGAACAAATGATAATACATTTTGTTTCTCAGAAGGATATTCTTCTAATTGCACTTCCTGTACTTTTGGTTTTGCTGCAGGTTTTTCTTCTTCATACGTTTGCACATCCTCTGGCAGTTGTACTTTAACAGGCGGTGGCGTGGGCTTGGGAACAAAGCTTTTTACCCATTTGATAATATCCGGTATTTCTGCTTTTTTTCTGCGGGATAGGTAAGTTCCTAGTTCTCTGTCAAAATCGTTTTTTCCCATATTATCTTCCAAAAATCAAGTCTCATTTATATGTTTTGTGTTTTAAAAAATAAGATAAAAAAAATAATTTATCTGTACTGCATCTGTGCAAGTATACTTTGCGCACGTGATTGCCGTCTTCGTAATTCTGCATCAATCTCTGCCTGGCCTGCAGTAAGAGGTTTTCCTGTTCCTCCAAGAGCATATGGATTTTCTCTTGCAGTTAATGGTTTTTCTCCTCTGGACACTGCTTGCCCCGCAGTTACTGTTTTTCCTGCTCCGCCTATTGCATAAGGATTGCTTCCTTTAGGTGATTGGATTAATTCTGGCGGTGTTGTTACTGCTGCTCCTGTTCTTATCCAGTTTCCTGGCTGTTTTGACATTTTCATTCTTTTTTGGGTGTATAAGTAATCATCTGTAAATCCGCTTTCTTCGGGATTATATGGTCTTGCTTCTCCAGGCATTAATGGAGGATATTTTCCTTCAAATGCTGGTTCATATTTTGATTCTTCTCCTGGAAGTACTGTGTTGCCTGTTATTTGTCTTTTTTCTCCTGCACGATTTATTCTCATGAATCCTTCTGTGTCTTGGTTTTTTGGGATTGTTACTGGCTGTAGTATCCCTCTTTGTTCACGTGCCGGAATATCTGCATTTTCTTCTTTTTTCTCAAAATAGTGTGATGTTTCTTTTCTTGCTTGGGGTTGCCGGGCCAGAACAGATGGTGTTGTTCTTCGAAATATTTCCCATCTATTCATGTCTTTTTGTGATGTAATTGCTGCGGCATGTGCTTGTGTTCCGTATTCCATTCCTGCAGCAAAGCTTTGTCTGCGGGAATAAGGTATTGCATATCTGCTGTCTTCAGGTGTTTCATCAGTTCCTGCTGGACTCCATGCTTCGCGCTCTGTGCGGATTATTGCTCCGCCTGTAGTAAATTGTCTTGTTATTCCGTCTGTTGTCTGCACTGTTTTGATTAATATGTTTCTTGACGGAACATTTTCTATTTTTGCTGGCTCTTGGTATATTGCTGCTGCTGTTGAGCTTAGCAATACTAAGATAACCAAAAACAAAATTGTTTTTTTCATTTTTTATTCCCCCCTCTTTTTTTTATGATCGTGTTGTGTAAAACACATCTTCTGGCGGTATCTCATCGCGATTTCTATGTATTACATCAACATCCCGGACTGTTCCTGCAGTTAATTCAAAATATTCTGTTATTTTTGTAGGATGATCCTCTATCTTTTCTTCTATTCGCAGGGGCAGGCCTATTTTTGGATCGTAATACAATCGGATTTCGCCGGTCGCGGTTTGGTATATAGCCCGCGTGGTTAATTGACTTTTTAAGTAGTATTTGCGTTCTTCAAATAGATCTGGTTGTTTTTCACCATATTCATAAAGCCAGTCTTCAGGTGTTTTTTCATTAAACTCTGCGTAATCTAATTTTAATGGAATATCGGTTAATTCTTCTGCAAAGCAGTTTACATCTTTTTCACAGTATCCTGTTGCTTCCTGCTTATTTCGATCGATGTATATTCTGTCAATGTGAAAAACAGGATATTTCTTTCCTTCTATCCGTACATTGTAGAACTTTTTGGTTGCACTAAGTTCTATTTTTATTTTATTATCTTTCATTCTATGCCAGTTATGATTATAGATGTATTGATATCCTAAATCATTAGCTTCGTACATTTCAATAAATTGATATGTTTCTGTATCAGACATTTTTTCTTCGGATTTTTCTACTTTTACTATTGGTTCTTCTGCAGTTGCTTCTCCTGTTATTTGGTTTGTTGGTTCTTCTTTTGGTTTTTCAGTGATTTCTGTTTTTGTTGTTTTGGATTCGACTGTGATTACAGGTTTTTCTTCAGGAATCTCTTCTTCTACTGTTTCCGATTCTGTATTTTTTGTTTCCTGAACTTCTGGTTTTTCCATTTCTTTTGTTTCTTCGATATCACAAATTTGATTTTCATCTAAATCAACACAACATTTATCCTTTATTTGGACCATTGGTTTTTTGCACAAATTCTCTGCAGAGCATCCCACCAGCAATAAAGCTAGAATAAACATACTGAATAATATTTTTTTATTGATTTTCTATCCCCCCGTAATGTTTTAAAAAATAAAAAAAATAATTTTTATTCTGTATTTGCAGCATCAGGAACTGCTGGTTCTCCTGTTTCAGAGAGTACTGGCTTTTCTGGTTTTTCTTTGGATACGTGCATTACTTCGCCAATTCCAGTTTTTACGTCTGAATACTGGTATTCTTCAACATATCCGTCTTCATCAATTGTTACTCTCCATACTATTCCTGTTTTAGGATCAATATCCAGTATTATTGTTTTTCCTTCCTCTACAAATACCAGTCCTGTTACTTCTACACCTGATACTTCATATCTGTAATTTTCCTTTATTTCAGATGGCTCTTTGTCTGCAAATTGATTAAGCCAGTCTGTTGGTGTTTTTGCATAATATTTGTCATAATCTACAGGTATTTCTATGTCCCATAGTTCAAATCCTGCGCACATTCTTTCAGAAGTGTCATCTAATCCTTCACAATATGCAACTGCTTTTTTCTCAGCAGTGTCAAAGTATACTGCATCAGCATAAGGCATTGTTATCTTTTTTGGCCCTACTGGTTCATCTACAGGAATTTTGGTTAGTTGTACTAATTCTCTTTTTACCATTGGTTCATTGACTTTGTATGTGTCTTCGTCGTATTTATAGGAATAACCGCCGGCAGCCATGAGGGCATCTTGGTATTTCTGCATTAAATCAGTTCCAGAAACAGGTTTTTCTTCTGGCTGGAATGGTTGTTCATCAGAATCACATATTTTATTTTCATTTAAGTCCATACAACATTTTTCTCCTATTTTTGTGTATGGCTTTTTGCATGGTGTTTCTATTTCTTCTGGTGGAATGCATCCTACTAAAAAAAGAACTGTTAGTATGCTTGCTAAAATCATTATTTTTTTCAAGTAAATCACCTCCTAATATCTTCCCTATATTATATTGAGTTTATAAATTTTGCTTTTTTTAAGTAAGGTTTATATATAGATAATATAGTGTAAAACATATTTAAAAAGGTGTGTTTTAATGATTAACTCCCAAATAGCGGATATTTTTGAGGAAATGGCGGATATTTTTGAGGTTAAGGAGGTTAAATGGAAGCCTGCGGCATACAGAAAAGCTGCGCGGGCAATAAGAGCCTTGTCACAGGATGTCAAGACGGTTTACAAAAAAGGCGGTTTGGATGCTCTGGAAGAGATTTCTGGTGTTGGCGAGAGTTTGGCCAAGAAGATTGAAGAATTTATTAAAAAAGGAAAAATTAAAGAATATGCCAAGCTTAAGAAAGATGTTCCTGCAGGTTTTGAAGAGATTATTTCCATTCCAGGAATGGGCCCTAAGAAAGCTCAGAAATTGTATAAGAAGCTTAAGATTAAGTCTATTGGTGATTTGAAAAAAGCTGTCAAAAAAGGAAAGATTAGAAAACTGGAAGGTTTTGGTGAAAAGACTGAACAGGATATTCTTGAAGGCATTGGATTGGTTTCAAAACGCAAGGAACGGCCTTTGCTTGGAAATATTTTGCCGATTGCACAGGAATTGAAGGGTAAATTAAAGAAAAAAACACAAAGGATTGAAATTGCTGGTTCTCTTAGGCGAATGAAAGAAACCGTGCATGATATCGATTTATTGGCTATTGCTTCTAAGCCA
>WJKI01000012.1 GCA_014729195.1 Candidatus Woesearchaeota archaeon | reverse complement strand
CGGCGCTCCAACTTCATTAATTGAATCAATTGAATACTCTGCTTCCTTAGGTAATTGCCCGGATTTATCCCAGAGCGCCGTAATAAATTTTTCGACACCCTCTACAAAAAAATTATCTTCAAAAATAACATCAATAACTGCCTGATCTGAATCAGACCGCACCAAACTAACGTCTTCTATAGGACTATGTTCTAAACTGCGCTGTACAGCCAAGGCTTTTTTAGCAGAGTAACCAAAGCCCTTCTCCTCTTGATGGATTACAATTCGATATGTTTTAGACATACTCACATCAAGCAAAACTCACTATTTAAAGATAATGGATAATAAGAAAAAAAGGGATAATAAATCCCTTTGATCTTTGGTTAATGAGTTTTAATAAGAACCTATTTATAAACGTTTCTATAATTTTTAGAATGGATTTTACCGACGAGAATTATTTAACACTAACCTTGAAAGATTCACCAACACCACACTCAATGGCACCGTCTTCTAATACTCTTGCTGAGCTTTGTTCTCTAATATCATCCCAGGTATGCTCTGCAACATCAACGATCTCCTTTTCATGAGCTTCTGCAAGAGTCTGCTGTTGGCTGGATGTATCAATCTTCTCTGGCTCATTAACAGACAAGCACTTTTCAACAGCTTTTCCTGTAACCAATTCTTCTTTTGTAACACCTGCCAGGACTTCTGGATCAGGAACACAGGAAGTAAGGAGAATTAATAATATAAATAACAAAAGTTTTTTCATAACTCTTCCAGAAAAACAAATAATATTTAAGCTTTTTTCTTAATCCAATACAACAAACCAATACCTGCTATGAGCATTCCTATGTTTAACACTTGTCCCAATGTTAACGGGCCGACCATTACTTCTGGTTCACGAACAAATTCTGTTAAGAATCTGAAAATAGAATATAAAATCAAGAACCAGGATAACAAATAACCTGCAGGCTGTTGCTTATTTCTTTTCAGAAATAAAAAAGAAAAAATAACAAGATTATAACCTAACTCATATAATTGAGATGGATGTCTGAAACCCTCTGCATCAGGAAATTTCATTCCCCAAGGAAGATTAGTAATCCGCCCATACAATTCACCGTTAATAAAATTACCCAAACGGCCAAACGCCTGAGCCAAAGCCAAAGGAACAACAAAAATATCACACAAATGCAAAAACTTAATCTTTTTCTTCTTAGCAAACAAAAAACCAACAATAACAACTCCAACCAAACCACCGTGAAAACTTAAACCCCCCTTCCAAACCATAGGAATCTGCAAAGGATTTGCAAGATAATACGCCGGATTGTAAAGAAAAACCTCAAACAACCTAGCGCCGATTAATAAAGCCAAAGTCAATAAAATCATCAAATTATCCAGGTCTGCCAAAGAAATCCTTAATTTCTTATGCCTGACAGCTGAACGAACATACAAATACACAACAATAAAAGAAATAACATACATCAAACCATACCAATAAATTTTAATCGGGCCCAATTGCAACAGCACAGGATCCAAATTATGATAAAAAACCATTACTCAACCCTCTGGATATTTGCAGCCATCCAGACACGTGCAAAAGCAACTGCCGGAAGGAAAAAAATCAACCCAACTGAAACTGCGAGAATATAATTAATTTCTGCAAGCCTTGCCAAAACAAAATTCAGAATAAAAAAATACAGAATAACAACAAAATATCTTGAAAACAAAAAATTATTATGTTTCCATCCAATCACAAAGGATTTTTTAACTTTGAGAGTTGAATACGAAATAACCACAAAATAACCCAAAACAAGAACAAAAAAAGAAGCAAAAACACTGAAAAAATTAAATCTCACATCCGGATTTAATGCCTGATTTAAATCACCTATTAAGTCCAACAAACCATACAGTATGAAAAGAACAAACCAGAAAATATTGACCAAAGCAAACTTCTTGACATAAACAAGATACGAAATATTCTTTTTTGCAAGTTTCAAGGATAAATTCCACACAACAGACTGCAAAACCACATACACAAGATACATTACCGCCAAAAACAGCAAAAATTGCCAAAAAATCAACTTCCACAAAGACATTGTCTCAGGATTAAACAAAGCAGTCAAAAAAGAACCCCTGCCCAATTCCTGCATGTTCTGAGAAAAAAAACCAGCAATCTGAACCAAGTATAATCTCATCTTAGCAGAGAAAGGGGCAGTAAAAAAACCAAGAGCTATGAAAAACAAAACATCAATACCAATGCAGGCCAAAAAATAGCCAAAACTGTCTTTTATCAGAAAAAATGATTTCTTAAACATTGTTTATGCCATATTTGCAGCCAAAACCACAATCAAAACAGTGATTGCAAAAATAACTGCAACACCCAAAGTACACAACCGTATAAACTTAACATCCTTGTCAGCTTTTTTAGCCATAACAATACACCCCCTTTATTATCTTATTGAATAGAATAACCCCTTTAAATAGTTTTCTATACTATTTCGCCTTAAAGCGATAACCCCGCAAATATGCATAAATCACAGACCAAAACATACCAAAAGTGAATGCAAACATCAATTCTTCCAGAGGAACACTAAAAACAAGTATTCCTGAAATTGCAGAAAGATTCCATACTTTATAAACAAAACCGGGAAAAATCAAGTCAATACTGAGAAAAAAAACAAAATACAATAAAGTAAATAATAATCCTCCAACAAAAATATTCTTTAGCCAATCAGGATGGCCAAAAAGAACCAACATCGCTGCAGCAAACATGGAAATTGAAGCAGTATAAATAGGATTTAACCCCGTTAAAATATGCAATAATATAAACAAAAGTACAGGAACAAGCACAATCAGAAAATGAAACATTTCACACTTCTTTTCTCTTGTCTTTTTATGCTCCACACCCAAAATACCCTTGTATAACACCGAGGCAATACCTCCCACAGAAAAACAAAAAATAAGACTCTCAATATCAAAACCAGTATGTTGAACAAGATTAAACAAAGAAGGCGGATTCCAATATTCCGGAACAAACAACGGCTCAATAAGACCAAAAGGCATGGTCAAAAAACTAACCCACAACATCTCCTTTCTTAATCTTGGAAGCAATAAATAAACAAAAAACCAAATACACAGCAAAACCAATGAAAAAACAAGCCATTCATTAACCATACACAAATTGTGTCATTAATATATAAAAACTTTTCCTTAATAAAAAAGTTTAAATAATCTGTTCTATCCAGAGTTATCATGCATGAAACAATAATCGCTAAAAGAATCATAGAAAAAGCCAAAGAACACGGAAATGTTCGCAAAGTAGTAATTGAAGTAGGAAATCTGGCGCACTTGCCTGCAGAAGAAATGAAAGAAGCAATGAAAAAACTAACTGACTGGGAAATTGAGATTAATTCTGTAAATGCAAAAGTAAAATGTTCATGCGGATACGAAGGAGAACCGACAATAATAGAACACGCACATGACGTGGCAATATACGAATGCCCGCAATGCAAAAAGATTCCTTCTGAAATCATATCAGGAGACGAGATAATATTAAAAGAGGTAATAGTTGACTAAAAAATGTGCCTGGCAATACCCGGAAAAATCGTGAAAATTGAAGGAAAAACCGCTGAAATAGACTACTCAGGAGAAAAACGAACAGCAAATACTTCGCTTATCGAAGTCAACAAAGGGGATTATGTAATTGTGAATGCAGGATTTATAATGGAGAAACTTAATAAAGAACAAGCTGAACAAGCTATTAAAGAGTGGGAGAATGCTGGAAGAGAAGATGAAAGAAACCGGTGAATATGTTCTGGCCAAATTTGCCAGACCATGCGCGGAAATTCTTTACAGGCAAGGAGAAATAAGCTGGGAGCAATACCGTGAAATGCAAAAATATTATAACAAAAAAATTGCCCCGCCAAGAGAATTATTAACCGCAGTATTCAAAAATGCAGTGCCTGAAATACAGGAATTTGCTGAAAGAATAAAAGCAGATCCCTGGAATCCAGAACTAATAAGAAACTTCTTCATAAATGAACATAATAAAAAAGTGGAAACAAGAAAAGGAATGCCTGCACAAAAAGAATTATGCAAAGTGCATATCGGAAGAGTAAAAAGCATTGAAAACAACAACGGATTTCCTGTTTACATTGTATTAATCGCAGGCATGGAAAAAAAAATATCCGGAATCTATCTTCCGAATGCGAAAAAAAATGATTACCTCATCACACATATCAACTTTGCAATAGAAAAACAATGAAAATATACTGTCTTGGAAATGAAGACATAGAATTGGATTCAATGGCGCTGAAAATAGCGGATAAACTAAATATTCCCGGAGTGGAATTTATAAAAACAGATTCATTAGAAAATATTGAAGGAGATATTATAATAATGGATGTTATCAAAGGAATAAAAGAGGTTAAATTAATCAGAGGTCTTGACCAAATAAAAGAATTCTACCCAATAACAGCACACGACTGCGACCTGGGAATGGAACTTAAACTAAGAAAAGCAATAAACCAGATAGAAAGAGTGACAATTATCGGAGTTCCAATGAAAGGGAATATTGAAGATATATCTGAACAGGTCAAAAAAAATATTAAAAATATAAAATGAAAAAAATAGGCATTATTGGGGGAAGTGGATTAGATGATCCAGATATTTTACAAGAATCACAAGAAATTACAGTTGAAACTCCTTATGGAAAACCTAGTTCTTCACTAAAAATAGGAAAAATTTCAGGAGTAAATGTTGTTTTATTAGCACGGCACGGCAGAAAACACGAAATAACCCCTTCTGGTGTTAATTATCGTGCTAACATATTTGCTTTAAAAGAACAAGGATGCACACACATCTTAGCAACAACTGCGTGCGGAAGCTTAAGAGAAAAGATAGGAAGAGGAGATTTTGTAATCGTTGACCAATTCATTGACTATACAAGACACCGAAGCATAACCTTTCATGACAAATTTGAAAACGGCAAAGTAAAACACACACCAATGGCAGAACCCTTTTCAACTGAACTAAGAAATATATTAATAACAACTGCAAAAGAATTAGGAATAAAAAATCATGAAAAAGGAACAGTAATAACAATAGAAGGGCCAAGATTCTCAACAAAAGCAGAATCAAAAATGTTCAGAACCTGGGGAGCAGATGTGATTAATATGAGCATAGCACCAGAAGCAATACTGGCTAATGAAGCAGGAATACCCT
>WJKI01000011.1 GCA_014729195.1 Candidatus Woesearchaeota archaeon | reverse complement strand
TTGTTGTTGGGTCAAAGGTTATGTTCCAGATTAGTGTTCCTGTGGCATTGTATGCTCTGGTATGTATTTCATAGCTGGTATCATCTGAACTGTATCCTGTCATTATTGCATTGTTGCTGCTGTCTGTAATCACATCTTTTCCATAATCATTATGGCCTGCGTCTGCATTAAATGTTGTGTTCCATTGGTGTGTTCCGTTTTCATCAAATTTGTGTATATGGTAGTTAGGGTCTGTTCCGTCATATGTTTCTCCCACCACATATACGTTTCTTTTGTTGTCTACTGCAACTCCTCTTCCATAATCATTGCCGCTTCCTACTTTAAAATAGTTTGACCATTGGTGTGTTCCTGCGCTGTTATATTTGAGCAGTAGCACGTCATTGTTTGAGTCGTATAAATATCCTCCTGCGATTATGTTGTCTTGGTTGTCTATTGCCACATCCCATAAAAGATCATTTGATGTGGATATGCTTACTGTTTTGTTCCATTGGTATACTCCGTCTGAGTTGTATTTTACGATAATATAATCCGTAGGTTGTGCTCCGTGTTCTGTGTATCCTACTGCGATTATGTTGTCGCTTGAGTCTACTGCCACTCCTTGAAACCGTTCATCAACAGAATCATAGGCAAAGGTGGCATTCCATATTTGCAGTCCGTATTTGTTGTATTTTGCTACAATAGCGTCATTTGTCAAATCAGGTGTTCCTTTGGTGTATCCTGCTGCAATCACATTGTTTTCTGAGTCTGTGTCAACTGAATAGAAATTGTCCTTAGCATATCCTCCTCCTTCTGCTGTCCACCAGGAGCTGTATTTTGCTGTCCATTCTACTCCAAGGAATGCTGCTTCATTAAATGCATAGGTGATATCATCTCCAAATTTGAACTCTATTGTGTGTTTTCCTGATGTTAATACTTTGCTTGTTTCATATCCAAAAGAAGAGCAGTTATAATTTTCAATAAATACTGAATCATTTGTCCATGAATAATTCAAGACAGCATCTCCGCATTTTATTTCTAAAAACTGCAGGTCTGTTCCATTGCCGTCAAGACTCCATGTTGTGTCATTGCTTGCTCTAATAGTAAGATTTGCAGTTCCTGTTGTGTTAAACTTGACAGTCCAGTTTCCTCCCACTGTTGGATAGCTTTGTATATTGATGACATTTATTTCTGCTCCTGCATATCCTGAAAATGAATCAACTATAAAGGTTATGTTTTCTCCGTCATCAATGAATGGAGTATTAATTGCATTCCAGCCAGAATTGCATTCAAGTGTTTCTAAATTTATATCTTCGCATTTAACAATTGAATTAACCCTGCCGTTCTTGGCAAGAGTTATTGTTGCGTTCTGCATTTCTATGTGTTCTGCTGCAAAGATTTTTGTTTTGATTATACTCTCCGCAGTAGTGTCCAGTGCAGTATTGATTTCACTTGCGTTTGTTTTTTGTATTAATACTCGTGCAGTGTCATCTGTTATTTCTACATCAAGGAATTCATCATCTCTGTCAATTAATCTGTGTTTTCCTTTTTTCTTTTTTACAGTAGGTATTGTTTTTCCAAATTCAAATACTTCTGATGTCATTCCAACATGGAGTTCGAATTTTGGGAGTATTCCTTCTATCAGATCAACAGTTAAAACAACTGTTTTATTCGGATGTGCAACTGTGGAGCTCAGGTTATAACTTACATTTCTGTCAACAAATACCGGCAAGGCAATATTGAGATTATGGTAAAATTCAAGCACAAAACTGCTGTTGGTATAAGTCATGTTTGTAAAATAGACTTCATATGCTTGTTCATCTTTGAGTTTTTTTCCTATGGTTTTTTCCTTGATTTTTATTTTTTCTTTTTCCTTGAATTTTTGTTTGGTTATGTTTGTCAGGGTTTGGTTAATTTTAGTGATATTCAGTGTTTGATTGGTTTCTGTTATGTTTGCCAGGGTTTGGTTAATTTTAGTGATATTCAGTGTTTGATTGGTTTCTGTTATGTTGGATGTTTCAGTAATGTTAATACTTTCATTAATTTCCAGTGCAAGCACTTTAATTTTTAATTCCTGCTGTACTACAAAGTAATCATCTGATGCAATGACATTTATTCTTCTTTCTCCAGAAAAGTCAGGGTCAGGAATGATTGCGAGCATATTTTGGTGCACCTGAACTGTTATATTGCTTGCTCCTGATGCCAAGTAAGTTAAATTATCGTCATCAGTAAAATATTCATCAAGATTTATTTCTATTTTTTCTCCTTTGTTTATTTCAAAAGAGGTTTTATTTGAATTCCATGCTGGTTCTTGTTCTTGTATTTCTGTTTGGTATACATAGTCAAGTGTTTCAAGTGTTAAAGAACTATTTTCTGGTTCTATTTTAATAGTTAAATTCCTGTTCCATGAATTATTCTTTGTATGAACAAATTCTTTTGTTCCGTTGCCTGAATAAAATTCTTCTTCATTGATTTTGATTTTTGTTTTGCCGGTATGTTTTCCTGTAAGTGTTATTTGTACAGGGGAATGTTCAAGTGATAATAGTATTTCTCCGGTTTCGTTAAATACAAGTCCTAATTCTTTTGTTTCTGTCTGGTCTATTGTAATCATTCCTGTTATTCCTGTTGGTTTTGTCAGCATGAAAACTGATATTATTATGAGTAAAATCAGCACGGCGTTTAGTATTATTGTTCTGTTAGGGTGTGAAAAAATAAAAGAACCTGCAGAAAGAGAGCTAGTTCTGTTTTTGGAGCTGTTACGATTTCTGAGATGGTTTTCAGAAATTGTGTTCAGAACTCGCTTCCACCCCCCTACAGGTTCGGAAAAAGAATGAGTGCTTTCGCTAGGATTGAATGATTGTGATTTCTTGCGTAGACTGATGTGTCTACTATCCCCTCTTTTAGGTATAACTACCACCCCTTAATTTACTAACAGCTCAGCATGATAGAATTACAACTTGTTTATATACTTTTCTACTTGGATTTGCAGAAATAAAGCTAAAGCTATGGTTGTCCATCTCCCCCTATTTTTTCCTATAACAGCTCGTTTGAATTAATTTGTTTAGTTTTTATAAACTTTGTTTGCCATTGGTCAGTGAATTACCAAAAGGTTTAAATTAGGTGGGCTATTTATAATTGATATGATGATGTGGGCCCATAGCTCAGTCTGGTAGAGCACTCGGCTAAATCTTTATATAAAGATTTATGGGTGAAGCTCTTAACCGAACAGTTTCAGTGATATACTGTGCTGGGTAAAGTGGTCGGGGGATCGAAGCCCTCTGGGCCCGTCATCATTTCAGAATTCTCAAAGTATGATACTTTTTAGTCCGGGTATTTTTTCAAAGTGTTTGTCCAGGGTTACTATTGTTTTTTGTTTGGTTATGCATATTCCGGCAAGTAAGGTGTCTATTTTGTTTGTGTTTTTGCCTTTTTTTGTCAGGTATCTTTCTATTTCTGCACTTTTTATTGCTGAGTTTTTGTCATAATCCAGTATTTCAATTCCGTCCAGTAATCGTATTACTGCCTGTTTTTGTGCTCCTTCTGTTCCTGAAAGGATTTCCTGAATAGTGAAAGTAGTTATTGTCGCCGGAGTATTGTCTAACTGTTTGCATATTTTTTTTCCTTTTGAGGTCTCTTTTATTACCTCGATAAATGCAGATGTGTCTAAAACATGCATTTTTTTAATCGCTCCTTCATGTCTGTAGATGCTTTTTTCCTGAGTTCTTTAGTATGTTTTTTAAGAGCCGCATATTCGTTATCACTAAGTTTAATAGCGCCGGCAAGGTCTTTTACTGTCATTTTTTCTCTGCTTATTCGCAGGAAAAACTGGCTAAAGCTCTCATCAGTGTTTTTTAATCTTTTGATACTTTCATATGCATCTTCAGTTACAGTTATTGTTTTTATTGCCATATTATGTTTATGTTTAAACATATATTTAAGGGTTTTGTAAAGGTTAGTGGTGGAGCTCTCTGGACCTGTTTTTTTGGGATGTTAAGTAATTGCACAATTATTCCAATAATGTTTCTAAGTCGTAATCAGCTTTTATTAGTTCACTCATCTTAATCAGTTCTATGTCTAGTCCATCGTCTCTTGCTCTTGCTGTTTCTTCATAGGCCCCTTTTGTAAATGAGAATGCGATTATGTTTCCGTGATTTTTATTTTTTCTTCTTAGTGCGGTTTCAAACTCGTCTACTACTTTTCTTCCCACTCTTTCCTGTTGTTTTATCTGAAGTGGTGTTTCTCCCAGGTGATAGCCGTCTATTCCTTTGTCTGAGGTGTGTTTTGTTTTTACAGAATTGGTCATGTCGCAGATATAGTCTTCAAATTCAAAGCCGCCAAGTTTTTTTAGGTCTTTGATAGTCAGCGGAAGGCCTCTTATTTCTACTTTATTAATTCCTTCCAGGCCTTCCATTCTTTGTTTTATTACTTCGCATGCCTGGGAAGAGATATCAATGCCTATCCATTGTCTTCTCAGGGAATGGGATACTGCAAGTGTTGTTCCGCACCCGCACATTAGGTCCAGCACAATGTCTTTTGGGTTGGATGATACTTTGATTATTCTTTCCAGCAGTTCGTCTGGTTTTTGTGTAAAATAGCCTGTTCTCTTTTTGTCTTGGGATTGAATGGGTTGAATTTCCCATACGTCATGGATTCTGCCTTCGTCCAGGTAGTATCTGTAGATTTTTCCGCTTTTTGCTATTTTGTCCTGGTATGGCCTTCCGTTTTCATCTGTGCCTATTCTTCCTCCAAAGCTTTTGCTGCCGGTTTTTCTTGGTTCTACTTTGGCGTGTTTTTTGTTAAATGTCCATTTTTTTGATTTTGTATAGAAGAATATTGTGTCGTGTTTTCTTCCCCATCTTTTTTGGCTTTTGCCTCCAACGCTGTAGTGCCATATGATTTCGTCCTGAAAATTGTTTTTTCCGAAGATATTGTCCATTTCCACTTTAATGTAATGCCCAAATTTCCAGTCGCAGTGCAGGTAGATAGATCCGGTGTTTTTCAGGACTCGGTGGGCCTGCTCTATTCTTTTGGATATCCAGGCAGTATAGTGTTTTACACTGCCTTTTCTTATTTCTTCAAACATCTGCAGTGTTTCCTTGTCATACCATAGTTTTGCGTATTTGGGGTTAAATGAAAATGGGGGATCCATATAGATTAGGTTTACGCAGTTTTCAGGAAAATTTCTTTTTAGTACGCTGTGGCAGTCTCCCCGGTAAATCAGATTTGTGGCTGTTTTCATGGGTTTGAGTATTGTTTTATTGTTTATAAATATTATGTATTGTAACTACTTTGAAGTGTTGTATCTTCGACTGTGACATTTTTATCATAATCTTTATATACAAAGGCCTCTTTATCAAAGATATGCCTACAAAACAAGAACTAGAAAATTTAGTGAAAAAGCGTGTAAAACCAATAGTTGAAAAGGCAATGCATGATTATTTGGGTGTAACTATTGCAGAGATTGAATCAGATATTTCTGACAGGATAAAGTATACTCCGTTATTGGCTTTTGAAATTGATACAAAAATTCCTTTCAAAAGGGCAAAAAAGCAGTTCAAAAAAACGTATTTGTCAAGATTGTTAAAGCAAAAACAGGGAAACATCACAGATGTTGCAAAAATTTCAGGATTAGACAGAAGGTCTGTCCACCGATTAATATTGGAATTAAAAATTAAAATAGAGAATTTCAGAAATGAATTAAAAAATCAGGAATACACAAAACACGAAGCAGTACAAAACATCGTCGAAGAATCGATAAATACGTATAAATCTTCTTTAAATCCGAATAAACTAAAAGAATTTTACAAGCATGCTCCGTCAATTTCAAAAAATATTGCGAGAGAACTTCCAAAAGAACCTTTAAATTTGTCAAAAGCTGAAAAAGAATTTGAAAAAGCTTACTTAAAAAAAGCATTAAAAGAAAACAATAATAATATTTCTAAAACTGCAAAGAAAATCGGCTTAAGATTTGAGACTTTGCATAGGAAGATTAAACAGTTGAATATATAGAAAGTTTTATATAGTATAACTTGTTATAACATTTAATGAGGTTGTTTTTGACCAGGCATTCTGTCAAAAGAATGGCTGAACGAGCGATTAACAAGGAGCAGGTAAAAGAGGCTATTAAAAAGGGGAGTAAGATACAGCAGACCAATGGTTTGCTGGCAGTTTATGGGTATATTGAAATTGCCTATAAGAAAATAGGCAGGGATTGTTATAAAATCAAGACGGTGAAATTACGATGAAAAGAAATAAATGCGAAGAGTGCGGCGGAAAAATAATCCGCAAAAAAGTGCCCTTTAAGTTGTATGGGGTAGAGCTAGGTTTATTTCCTGCAGATTTTTGCAGTAAATGTAATGAAGAGGTATATGATGAATCAACTTTAGAGAAGATTAATAAAATTGCCAAGCAAAAAGGATTGTGGGGTTTAGAATCAAGAACTAAAGTTGGAGAAGTCGGCAATTCATTGGATATTAGAATAGGAAGAAAAATTGCGGATTTCATTGGTTTGAGAAAAGGTAAGGAAGTATTGGTTCATCCAGAGAACAAGAAAAGAATAATTATTGATATTGTATAATTAAGAAGACTGAATTTCACTAACTATTTTCTTGACATGTTTTCTTGCTTCGTGCAGCGGCTCAGGCATTTTATGGGGCGGAATAATACTCTTGCGTACTAAATCGCAAGCCATTTTTAAAGAAATCAGGTGGCCTGCTGAAACATATAACGGTTTTGCATGTTCGCGCGTTTTTATTTCTTCTCCTCGTGTTTCATTGAGAATTACTATTTTTTCTTTTTTTATTTCTCCGACTAATATTTTCTTGGCAATGCCTATTGTTGCTTTCTCAAGTTCGACTCCAACATAAGACGCCAGTCCGCATTTTAAGGGGTGGGCAACTCCGTGTCCTGAGATAAACAAAACTTCAGGTTCCAGTTCAAGAGAGTAATATGTTTGCATTATTGCAGGTCCTTCTCTAAAGGCCAGAAATCCGGGAATGTATGGCATTGGAACTTTTGAAACTGTGTGTTTTTTTTCAAGAATTTCAAATGTTTTGGCGTCCAAAACTACTGCTGCACAGACTATTTTGTCGTCGAAAAAAGCAGTTTCAAATCCGCCTATTCGTTTTATTTCTTCTTTTTTGTATTCGTCTGATGTCCTTATTTCTTTTGCTATTTTGCGCTGGACATCTCTTAATTTCTTTGTATCCACCTTCATTTTTCTTCTAGAATATATAGTTTATAGAAGTATATAAAGATGGTGTTAAGAATTTATTGTAATTGTTTTTCAGCATGCTTGTCTATCTTCATAAGCCGAAGCTTCATATTCTCTTCCAGTTTCTTGACTATTATGTTTGTGTCAAGTGTCCGTAAATCCAGATATTCATCAGCTATTTTCAGGTCTGGTTTTATTTTTGATTCTTCTTTTTTGAGCATAGATATTGAAATATTTTCAGCTTTTATAAATCTTGTCTTTTTCAGGACATAAATTATTATAAATTGAGTGATTATTCTTATTAGGATGGGTGGGAGAAAGCCCGGTCCTGAAGTGCGGGCAAGAAATCAAAAAGGCGGAAAAAAAAAGAAAAAAATAGATAGTAGTTCGCAGCAGCGGATTAAAAAAATATCAAAAAACGAATTAAATGCGTATGAAAAACTTCGCCGTGCAATAATTAATTTTGGGTTTGGCGCAGCAATTGAGGTTACTAATGAGGTGTATAATGGCAATAAAAGAGAACAGGTTCAGTCTGGATTTGATTTTTTAACTGAACTTGTCGATGGAAGGGCAAAATTATTATCCGGTGTTGCATTGGTCAAATCCTCTAAAAAAGCAGTGCATTCTCATCCGGATTTTTATGTTGATATCCGCGCGTTTAATAATGAGTTATACCAGCATTGTGCAAGATTGGCTTTAAATTCTCCTTTTTTGCCTTTTGAAGCACAGAAGGCATTGGAAGATACTTTGTATGCTTCTGAAGTTAATGATCTTCGGCTGCACAATCTGTTGGAATCTGAGGATAATCTTAAGGTTAGGGATATCAAGGCAGTGGTTTTAGAGATTTATGTTGCAGAATTGTTAAGAATTTCTTTTGATAATAATGCATATCGAATATTTACTCGCGAAGGGTACAGGTATTGTGTTAAGCGTCAGAAAAAGGATATTTATTCAGGTAAAAAAAGAGAGCTGGATATTATTGTTGCCTGCGAAGAAAAAGTTTTTGTTGATACTCTTAATTCGTTGAAATTCACTTTTGATAAGGTCAAGGGAAAAATAAATCCAAAATCTATAGTTTCTTCTTCGCGGCCTTATCAGAGATAATTGCTGAATTTCCTGTGGGATCTTCAATGATTATTTTTATTTTTTCATTGCCCCAAAGAACTTTTTGTAGTTTTTTAATCATGTTTTTTGCTTTTTTCTTTGCAGCAGGGTCTTCTTCTGTATCGCGCAGTTGTTCTATTTGTTTTTTGAATTTGTTGATTATTCCTTCAATGTTTGATATGAATCCTTCTGATGCCGGGCCTGGTTCCATTACGCCAATATGTGGGATTTTTATTGTTGCTTCTGCGCTTTTGATTACCCTTACATTCAGGTCTTTTTTGTTGGAAACTTCAAATGTGTATTTGCATGGTTCTTTTTGTTCTTCTGCTTCTATGTCTGTTTTGCGGTATTTGCAGTTGGAGCAATTCATTGAGAAGATAAATACATTTCCAAAATAAGGGACTTCCATCTTTGTTTCAGAAAGTGTCAGAGTTTTTTTCATGCACATCGGGCATACCTGCCCTGAAAGTGTATTTGTTTTTTCTTTCTTTTTGCCCATAGGATTGATTATGTAGAATCTGTTTTTAAATCTTTTTGTTTTGCCGGGGCATCGTCAAAAATTTCTGGTTGATCGATTATTTTTTTTCCAGATGAAGAGTAAGTTTGGGCAATTGTTTTTGCACGGTCAAAAGCTGACTTTTCGATATTGTGATAAATTTTTTTTGTTTCTTGTGTAAGAATATGCTTTATTTCTTTTTCTACAAGTCCTTCAAAAGCAGTTATTTCTACAGGTATACCGCTAGTTTTTTTTGTTCGTATTCCTGCAAAGTACCAGTCTTCACTCATTATGTGTAATAGTATAAGAAAGAATTATTTAAAACTATTCTTCTTTAACCGCGCCCATTTGCTGGGTTTTGTGGATTGTTGCAAATGCCGGTGTTACCACAATATAGTCTTCGCCAAAGCCGGCGATTTCTCCTTCAATTGCGTCTGTGGTTTTTTTAAGTTTGTTTATTGCTCTTTTCAGTTCAATTATGTCTCTGTCTTTTAGTGGCCTTATATTAACAAGCGCGATTGTGTATCCTTCTCTTAGTGCATCAAGTATTGGTTTTATGTCTTCAAAATCATCCAGTTGGAATGGGCGGACAATTACTTTTTGTTTTGATTCTGCGTTTTCGTGGTCAAGTTCTACGTATTCTGGTTCATTAGAATCCAGTTCTTCATATCCTGGTCCGCTTATTTTGGCTTTTAATGAAGAGAAGAATTGTTTCATTCTCGTAACCTCCTGTATTATCCTTACTTGAGAATGGTATTAGTATGCATCTATATAAATGTTTTGCTTCTATAAAATACATTTAGTTTTACTATAATCAAAGGAGAACTTACAAAAAATCAAAGATTTTTCAAGGGGTTTCGACGTTTTGTTTTCTTCAAAAACAGAACCTTTTTAAATAGGTGTCAACTTCAATTCAGCTATGGGCAGAAGAAAAACTCGCAAATTGATGTCTAAGCATTTTAAGGATAAGGGAAAGGTTAGTGTTACTTCTTTTTTAGCTAAATTTAAAGGAAGTGTCTCCGAAAGGTATGAAAGGGCATTCAAAAAAGTAAAAGAAGCAGATTTAATCATAGGAGAACAATCTGAATCTTCAACAGGGCAGGGGATGGAAATTGGAGAAGCAACCATTCTTAATAAACCTCTTATAGTTATAGCGAAACAAGGAAGTAAAGTTTCGGGTTTAGTAAAAAGTTGTCCAATATTAAAAGAAATCATTTTCTATAAAGATATTAATGATTTGAAATCTAAATGATCTAATTCTCTTAAATCTTTTTAGTCAATCTGTACAATTCCCCCTGTTAATTGTAGAGTGTTTGGGTTGTTATTTTTATTGGTAATTCTATTATTTTTTTGTTTATTAGAATTATTGAACACATTTACTATTTACACAAGTGTATCCTTCTTTACATAGAAATACGTGATTACCAGAACATTCTATACAATACTCTGTTCTATTTTCGTCATGACTAATACTGGCAGGAATATGAAACCCGCTTGTACTCCCTGCCGAAGGTATTGTTCTACAATTTTCATAATCATCCCCATAACCATGTTCGTAATTAGCGTATATGTATTCTCTTAGAGCGGAATTCACTTTTGTGCAATATCCTTCAAAACAAAGTGTATACTCTGCTCCAATACAGTTTATAAGACTTTCACAGGTTCTATCACTTCTAAAACTCATGTTCAAATTCTGTGGTGGCGGTGTGGGAAGAGGAACAGGTTCAATGCCTTGTATAACACATTGTCCTATATTCAACGCTTCTTGCATAGGATTTTGAACTAAATTGCCATTGACTAAATAAGAAGGTTTTACCTGATTGTTATCTACATCTCTTTGAAATCGCGCAATTGTTTTTCTTACACTTTCTGTGTATTCACAATCAACTTTGCCACTGGCAGGCATTTCCTCAGTATACTTACATTTGCCATCAACTAATCCAATAATTCGTTTTTCCAACATCTCAAGAGTGATTTCGTGTTGAAATTCACAAGAAAATGGTTCGCAAGTATCTAATTTATCAGGATAAGATGCACAAGCAGGAACTTTAGTAGGTTCTTTAGGCGGTAAAACCGTAACCGGCTCTTGAGGTGCTGTCTGTGTTAAAGTATTACTGCAACGGGAATTTATTTTTTCGGGAGAAATACATTTGTCTTCTGTATGTGGATTGTTATCATTACACATTGAATCTGAACAGCAGTTTACCGCCATACATTTATGATTATAAATAGTATTACAGCCAGTACAGTCTATATCTATACATCTATTATGTCGGCATGCTTGGTTAGAGAGACAATTTAAATCTTCAGAACATTCTACTTTAACTTCTTGTTTTGGCGGCGTTACAGAAGAAGGCAATGGTTCTTGAGGAGTTCGCGGAATTTGTTGTTGCCCACATCCAACTATAAGAATTAAAATCAGTAGTAATAAAAGGATTTTTTTCATTTATATATAAAAGAAGAATCTTATATTTAAAGATGTCGGAAATTATATTCTAAATAGAAGAAAACTTTTAGGTATTTAAAATCTAGAATATACTTTACCTGCAATATTAAAATCATATGCAATTATTCCTTTAAATTGCATGTTTTCAAAGCGACAACGCATAGTTCCTAAAATATAGCCCCTTGACTAAAAGTATACCGTAATATTCTTTTATTCTTATCCATTGGTATCACTGCATGGCTTTCATCAATTCGTAATCTTTTCCTACCCAAATCTCTTAATGCCTTTCTAGGCAGAATTGCTCTAAGAATTCCCTCAATATTCTCACCTGTTGCTTCTTCTATGGCGATTTTATATTTACTTTTTTTTGGCATTTTTTACTATAATCAAAGGAGAACTTACAAAAAATCAAAGATTTTTCAAGGGGTTTCGACGTTTTGTTTTCTTCAAAAACAGGTTAAGTTACATTTGCTGTGTTATGAGCAGCACTGCCTAGCGTAGTTATTAGTTTAGTGTTCCGCAGTGGATAGCTCGTAGTAAAAATAGAGTTAAATATCATTACGTAGCGCAGTGCTGCTCTTTTTTTGTCACTTAAGGTAACTTAACCTCAAAAACGGCTCTGTCCTAAATGTAGGTTAGCAGCATTAGTCAAATTTTATCAGTTGGAAAATTGAGCTGACAAGAGGGTTGTCTCATCCGGAGAATGTCAGCAATCAATAATATAATTAGAAGATTTGAAGCTGCTAACCCGAGCATTGGCGAGATTTAGGACAGAGCCCTCAAAAACAGAACCTTTTTAAATAGGTGCCAACTTCAATTTAGTTATGGGAAGAAGAAAAGGCAGTGCCAGAAGAAAAACCCGTCGATTGATGTCTAAGCATTTTAAGGACAAGGGAAAGATTAGTGTTACTTCTTTTTTA
>WJKI01000010.1 GCA_014729195.1 Candidatus Woesearchaeota archaeon | reverse complement strand
TCATCAGCACCTTCAACCATTCTAAACTCAATTTCACCGCACTTGTCTATTAAGGAAACTTTTTGCCTATTGTCCAAATCCAAATTCCAAACCTCTTTCTGAATCTGCTTTATCAGGTCTAAACCAGACAACCCATATCTTAACATGACATTCAGTAATGTTCGTCTGGCTGAGAGAAAATCGCCCTTGATTGAAGTTTCCAAAATTCCTTTTATTTCTTTTGGCTGAGCAACAGAAGCTAACGAAAATACTAATTCCTCTGTAATATTCTTATCAACCGCAGCACAAGACTGCAAAATATTCTCAACTCTTCTGCAATCACCTTCAGAAACAACATACAATGCTTCTTTAGCAGCATCATCCAACTTAATGGATTCTTCTTCAGCAACCTTATCAATAATTGAAAAAACATCCTGCTTTGGCAATGGCTTAAACCTGAAAACAGCACACCTTGATTGAATAGGATCTAATATTTTAGAAGAATAATTCGCAGCCAAAATAAAACGACAAGTACCAGTATAATTCTCCATAGTTCTTCTCAAAGCCTGCTGAGCCTCTTTTGTCAAAGCATCACATTCATCCAAGAAAACTATCTTAAAAGGAACATCGCCTATTGATTTAGTCCTTGCAAAATCCTTAACCTTAACCCTGACAACATCAATACCTCTTTCATCAGAAGCATTTAATTCAAGAAAATTCTCTCTCCATTCCTCCTTAAACATCTGCTTGGCGACAACTAATGCCAAAGAAGATTTCCCCACTCCAGCAGGACCTGCAAATAACAAATGAGGAAGATTTTTCTGGTCAACAAACGCTTTCACTTTAGATACAATTGCGTCTTGGCCTCTAACATCTGCAAAATCCTTAGGCCTATATTTCTCAGTCCAAATAACAGTATTAGACATAAAAACCCCAATACTAGCTAATGGTTTACTATTTATATAGTTTTAGGTGGTGGAGAATATTAAGAAGTCTTAGATCGTCTTGAATTTATTCGGTCGATAACAGAACCTAAATTTATCCCCTCATTATCATATAATTCAAATCCGAAAGGAATAATCTCTGAAACTCCTTGTTTATCATCAAAGCCCACTATTAATGCCCGCAATATTGAACACTGTAAACTTTTAAGGATCTTGCGAAATTCTGGCTTATGATAAGTTGACTCAACAATATAAACACAATTTACTTTTTCATTATCTCTGATTATTTCATCCAAACCATCTATATCAACATGTATGGAAATTGCAGAAGAACTGTGAGTTGCATTAGAACACAAACTCGCCACTGCATTTGCCACTTCGTTTGGGTTGCCTCTAACATAAAAACTATGAGAAAAAGAAGAAAGATATGTCTTATTTAATTCGCGCATATCATCTAAAATCAGCTCACCAGCCATTTTCCTAAAAATTAAATAATATCTTCCTCGGAAATAACCATGAAATCTCCAATAGCTATAACTGCAGAGAAAGGCACAAGAAAACGTCCTTGCTGGTCTTTTTCAAGCTCCAACTTATCAGTATACGAAGTCGGACTTTTTAACACCAAATGAATCAATTCACCAGATTTTGCCTCAAAGATTATATCTCCCACTTCTCCAAATCGCTTGCCAGCCTTGCTAACTACAGTTCTTCCAATCAATTGCTTAGAGAATTTTTTATCATCTGCCATTCTGAAAATCACCCATCCACTTTATTCAATAACAGTATTTTATCGTATATTTAAATGTTTTGTTTTTCATCAGTCACTAAACTGTGACACTTTTTCCTTAAACCACATACTGCACACTTGTTCTTATTCTCTGCAATAGGAGGGATTTTCCTTGATTTAAACAATAATTTAACATTTTTTATTAATTCCTTTACCTGCTCTCGTAAAAAAGGATTGATACTAACATCTATTTTTTGATTGGCATCAACATAATGAATCACACCTTCAGAAACCTTAATACCAAATTTATCCTCCAATAACAAAGCATAGGCAGCTAACTGAACCTTATGATTTTCCCAAGCACCTTCCCTGGGAGGATTTCCAGACTTAATTTCAATAGGAATCAACTGTTCAGGATAAACCTCAACCCGATCAATTTTGCCCGATAAATCCAATACCTGAGAAGATACTTTATATTCTGACTTTATCTTAGGAACTAACTGCGACCATAGTTCAGAACCATCAATCTTATTTTTCTGCATAAAATCAAAAACATACCTTGCTCTTGTCTCTGCCTCCTTACTAAAAAACAACTGAAACTCATTAAAAACAGCCATAGGATTTAACTGCGCCATCTTAATCTGCTTGGCAGACTTTAAAACAGCTCTTCGTAAAATACGAGAAAAATAGCTCTTATACTGCTCAAAAGTTGTATCCCAATCAAAACTTTTCTTCAAAGAAGAAATAAGCTGTTCTTCTGAAGATGTCAACTCATCAAAAACCCTGTGTTTTACAGCTCCCTTAACAAGAACGCCCCTGGGAATCTCAACATAACCTTCAACTCTTTCTAAAAAAAGCTTTCTTGGACAGTATAAATAAGAAGTCAAAGTAGTAACAGATACCATATCATTAATAATACTTTATCTTTTATATAGGTTTTGTATACATGGCCAGTGGAAACCTTTTTATATCTGCAAAAAAATACGATAAAGTATGACGCCAGAAGAAAAACTAGAACAAATCAAACGCAACACAGAAGAAATCGTAACAGAAAAAGAACTAAAAGAACTGCTTGCAAAGAAAAAAAAGCCAGCAGTATATATAGGAACAGCAATAACAGGAAAACCGCACGTAGCATACTTCATATGGGTACTAAAACTATCAGATTTCTTAAAAGCAGGATTTCAAGTAAAACTATTGCTAGCAGACCTGCACGGAGCACTTGACGGAACACCATGGGAATTACTGGAAAAACGCTACAAATACTATGAAAAAGTAATACCACTAATGTTTAAATCAATAGGAACAGATATCAAGAATTTTGAAATCATAAAAGGTTCAGACTTTCAAAAACAAGCAAACTATCAATTTGACATACTACGAATGAGCACAGAAGTAAGCGTGAATGACTGCAAAAGAGCAGCAGCAGAAGTAGTCAAATTTGGAGAAAACCCAAAACTCTGCGGACTAATCTACCCGATAATGCAGGCACTGGATGAAGAATACCTTAAAGTAGACATACAATACGGTGGTGTAGACCAAAGAAAAATACTAATGTTTGCAAGAGAAAATCTCCCAAAAATAGGATACAAGAGAAGAATAGAACTGATGACACCAATGATACCCGGCCTACTCGGAAAAAAAATGAGCGCCTCAGATGAAAAAAGCAAAATAGACTTAGCAGACGATGAACAAACAGTAAAAGACAAAATAAAAAGCGCTTACTGCGAACCAGGAATAGTACAGGACAACGGAATACTAGCATTCGTGAAATACGTGATAATGCCATTAAAACAAGACAAAGGGGAAAAATTCATAATAGAAAGACCTGCAAAATTCGGAGGCAACCTCGAATTCAAAAAATACACCGACCTAGAAAAAGCATATGCCGACAAAAGCCTACATCCGCTTGATCTAAAGAACGCTGTTGCACACGAAATAGATAATTTACTAACACCGCTCAGAAAACACAAAATAGATATTGATCGACTTGCCAAAGAAGCATATCCTACAAAATAAATTTGCCATCTTTCTGGAAAAGCTTACCATCCAAATAAATAGCAGAACCTTTTTTTCTCAAATCCTTAATCAAATCCCAATGCAAAGCAGACTTGTTCTTGCCATTGCACTCAGGATACGCATTGCCCAAAGCAATATGAATAGTACCTCCAATCTTCTCATCAAACAAAGTATTATTAACAGACTGCTGAATTTTATAATTACAACCAATACCTAATTCACCAGCATAACAAGAACCCTCATCCATGGCAATCATTTCCTGCAATAACTCCTGACCAGAATCCGCAGTAGCAGAAACAACCCGGCCGTCCTTAAATTCCAATCTTACACCCCTTACAACAGTACCATAACGAACAGAAGGAAAATCAAAATAAATCCTTCCATTAACAGAAAGTTTGTCTGGCGCAGTAAAAATCTCTCCTCCAGGCATATTACAAATGCCATCACCAGTAACACATTTACCCTTTTTGATAGTCATTTCCAACTCTGTTTCCTCACCCACAATTCTAACATGCTTGGCCTTATTAACCATTGCAGCCAATTTATGCAAATGCTTGCTAAAATCCTTCCAATCATGATCAATAGCATTGAACACAAAATTCTCATATTCCCAAATAGACATGCCTGCTTCTTGAGCAAAAGCCCTTGTAGGATAATCAAACAAAACCCATCTCGTCTTGTTACACCGCCAACGCGTAATAGGATTCATGACCTTGGCCCGCTTCGCAATTCTCTTTGGATCAATACTCGCCAATTCTCTTGTATTAAAACTGGCAAACAAATGAATAACAACATCAGTATTCTTCATCTCATACATTGCCACCCTGGGAAACCTTTCTAACTGATGATCCTTTGCATACTTAAAGAAAACATAATTCGCACCAGGAACAGCACACCTGATAACAGGATAAGCATCCCTTTCCAAGCACAATTGATAGACTGCCAAAGCTAAAGGAGAAGCACCAATTTGGGTGCTAATAATAACCCGATCACCTTTTTTTACCCGTGTGGAATAATCAACCAAGACCTTGGCCGCTTTCTGTAAACGTGAATCCTGCATTACACAAGAAATAGAATAATTCATATATAAATCTTACTGGAGAAAATTAGTAACTTTCCAATATTTTTCCAACTTCCCTACTTGGCTTTTGTCCAGCACTATAGGCCTTATGCTCTGTGAACAACCACTCATGAAAATCCTGCCAAGTCGAAAGGCGCTGCTTTACTTGCAGAATATCTGCCAAGCTTTTCTTTTCTTTGGCCTGCCTTGCATTTAATTCTTCCTCTGCCAAACCAATATCAGGCACTGTTTTAAAATCAAAAGAATATCCCCCTGAAGGAGGATTATAACCAAACACCCATTTAGTGATTGCACTAACACGCGGCATGTGAAATTCAGAAGCAATTATCAACAAATGCTTTAAATTCCTTGGTTCTGTATGCATAATTCGTAAAAAGAAGAAATTACCTATTGTATCCAACGAGGCAAAATCACACCAGATTTTTTTATAATCAATGCCTTGTGCTACTAAATAATCTGCAGCTGCACTAGACTCATACCTATGAAAACCATTTTCATCAACAGGCCATGGCTTACGAACTGTGCCCGCACTTAATGGAATTATCGGCTCACCAGAATATAATTCCACTGCCAAATCCAAACGATTTTGCATCCATGGACTGGGTTTGCCATTTTTAATCAATCCGGCGCCAGGCACAACAATCGCGTCGTAGTTTTGCATAAAAAATAATAATTTTGAACATATTTAAAGCTGATGCACCTATAATCAGAACATTTATAAATGACTGCAGTCTGAGAGAAAACAACATGGCTCAAGAAGACGTAGACAAAATATTTTACAACTACTCCAACAATGAAGCATTAGTTGAAGAGAACAGATTTCTAAAAGAAACTATAGAAAACATGCAAAAAGAACTGCAAAGATACAAATCAACACCCCTTATCGCATGCGAAGTAAAAGAACTACACGGGGAACAAGTATTAGTACGTCTTCCAAACGGAAATGAATTTCTAGTAGAAAAATCGCCAGAATGCAAAGATATAAACGCAGGGGAATATGCGCTTGCAGAACAAAAAAATCTCACACTAATAAAAAAAATACCCAGCAACAAAAGATTTGACGTAGAAAAATTTGTCATAATAGAAAAACCAAAAATAAGCTGGAACAAAATTGGGGGGTTAAAACAGCAAGAACAAGAAATAAAAGAAGTTATCGAACTCCCGCTAAAAAACCCAAAACTATTTGAAAAAATAGGAATAGATCCTCCAAAAGGAATACTATTACACGGACCTCCCGGAACAGGAAAAACCATACTTGCAAAAGCAGTTGCAGCATCAACCCATTCAACTTTTATAGAAGTCGTTGGTTCTGAATTAGTGCAAAAATTCATTGGAGAAGGAGCAAAACTAGTCAAGGAAATATTTGAACTTGCAAGAGAAAAAGCACCATCAATCATATTTATTGATGAATTAGACGCTATTGGAGCCACTCGCGTTGATATCGGAACATCAGGAGAAAGAGAAGTCCAAAGAACATTCATGCAGTTACTATCTGAAATAGACGGATTCTCCCCATTAGGAAATGTAAAAATAATCGGATGCACCAACCGCAAAGACATACTGGACACCGCAATAACCCGGCCCGGACGACTGGACAGATTGATTGAAGTTCCATTGCCCAACGAAGAAGCAATAAAGGAAATATTTAAAATACATACTGCAAAAATGAGTCTTGGCAAAATAGACATGACCCTTTTAGTCGAAAAAATGAAGGAGCTGTCAGGAGCAGAAATAAAATCAATAGTAACAGAAGCAGGATACTTTGCAATCCGCGATAAAAGAAACAAAATTAAAGAAAAAGATTTCTTAAAAGCAATTGAAAAAGTCAAGCAAGAAGAGGAAGACGAAAGTTATAAAAAAATTTTTGGATAATTGTGCGCGCTCGGCTTCTTCCATTGATATCATAGCATTAAGCTCAATCGGAATTCACGTCGTCATTGCGCTTTACACTCTATTCTACTTAATAATTCACAGTATTTAAAGAATATGGAAATTATACCATCTTAAAATCAATACAAACCCTGTATACGCCCGGGGAATAATTGCCGCATTTAACTGTTCTTAAGATTCGGCATTTCTTTTTCAACTGTTTACAGGACTTTTTGATCTTTTTACGTATGCCTCTGAATTCCTCCTCCCTCCCAAAATCATAAAAATGAATTATAGTGTTTTTTTTCGCAACTCTCAAAGCAACAGGAATAAATTCATCAGCCGTCTTGGGCATTGGCATAAGTATCCTGTTAAACTTTTTACCAATCATAGGAACAACCAACCGCACATCACCTTTAATTAACCTAATCTTCTCCCAAAACTTATTCAATAAAACATTTCTTTCCCCAAAATCATGAGCAACAGGATTTTTTTCAACACCATAAATTGCTTTGGCTTGAGTATTTTTTGCAAAAACCAAAGGATAAGGAGCAACACCGCTAAACATAACTAAAATCTCTTCCTTAGGCACTATCTGTCGGGCAATTCTCAAACGCTCAGTACCCAATCTGGAAGAAAAATAACATTTTTCAACATCCAATAAAATCCTCACACCTGATTCCCTGTGCTCAGTAATCTTGGTATTAACACCTGCCAAGAAAACCATCTTCTGCCTACGATATTCCCCATAATGGATACCTGATTTTTTCAATACAGTTTTGATATGAGGATTTAACTTCAATACCTCTTTTGCGATAATTTTCTGTTTTTTAATTAATTCATCAGGAATCTCTATGATTGCGATGGTGCCAACAACATCAAAACTAGCTCTAACCAAACTCAACTGTTTTTTAGTCAATTTGTTTTTTAATGCTTGTTTTAGTTTCATAATGCAATAATAAAAACCCCGGCCAACATAATAGCACAAGCAAAAGTCTTGTGCATGATTCTACCCTCATGCAAAAAACGACCGCTTAAAAAGATAGCGAACAAAGAAGACAAACGCCTAACAGGAGCTGCCAAACTAATAAAAGTCAAGGAAATAGCAAAAAAATACAACAAATTAGAAATGTTTGCAAAAAAAGCATTACCCAATAAATTCTTCCACGATGTTTTATATGCATGCTTCAAATCCTTAAAACCCCCATAAACAAAAGTAGACAACATAATGAAATTAAAAGATTGAAACGAATAATGATAAAACAATAAAGTAAAAGGAGAAACAGAACTAATAATCCATTTTTCGCTCACAGCAATAAGAGAAGACAATAAAAAACCAAAAAGCAAAAACAAAACATACTTGGATTTCAACTTCTTAAAAGGAGTTTTCCAATCACTCAAATGATGCTCAGACTCCAAATAGTACGTTCCGGCCAACAAAAGCCCAATCCCTGCAAAATGCTTGTATGAAATTGACTCCCCCAATAAAAAAACAGCCAACACAATAACAAACAAAGGCATGAGATTGTGCAAAGGGGCAATCATAGACAATTCCATATGTTTATACGATTTAGCAATATAAATCAAGGCAACTGAAGTTAACAAAGAAAGCAAAAACATGAACAAAACAATATGAAAATCAATCTTAAAAACGATAAACGGAAGAAAAAGCAATAAAAAAGCCAGCTCCAAAGGTTTAAACGCAAACAAATACTCCACAGTATGCGCTTTAGACAATGCCTTTTTCTTAAAAACCATTGCAATAGCTCCAAAAATAGAAGAAGCAACGATAAACCAAATCCATGAAAGCATCAAAAATCACCCAAACTTTTTTGCGATTTTGCCTTGTTAATCTTTATGATCGGCTCTAAAGCATTATTAACCCTGTCTAAACTAAAATCATGACCCTTAACCAAAAATTTAATCAGGCCCTCTTTATCAGGCTGACCGAATTTTATTCTATACTTACTCGTTACAGGCATTTTCTTGAACAAATAAAAAATATCAGTCCAAGGAACATCACAATTCTCATCCCACTTTGCCTCCTTGAACAATTCATCAAAATCATCATGTTTTTGCACAAGTTTTAAAGCATTTTTAGGCCCGATTCCCTTAACACCCCCAGGATTATAATCAGTACCAACCAACATTGACAACACAATAAGCTTTTCATTATCAATCTTAAGATTATTCAAATTTTCAGATAACTTAATCAGCATGGGCTTGACAGTATGATATGCCAATTTGCCCACTTTTTTCCTTCTGCCGGCAATTGACAAATTTTGCACCAACCTCTCTGTTCCATACAACAAGGAATCATAATCCTGACTAACAACTGCCCAGGCATCATTATTCTTGACTAATTGCGCAGCCTGAGCTTCCCCTTCTGAAGGAGCTTGGACAACCGGAAGTCCCAACAATTTCACCAATTCCTTGGCCTGCTCAACCATCTCCTTAGACAAGTAGGAAAAACGACCTGCATATTTTTTCATTCCCTCAATATCCTTTTTCTTGACCGCAATCTTATATTTTACCCTTGCTTCCTCTTTAGCAGATCTTCGCCTTTCCAACTCTTTTGTTTTTAATTCGGGCTTTTCACCATCAAAAACAAAAACAGGATTAAGTCCCTTCTGCAGAAAGGACGTTGTTCTTGAAAACAAACCAATCAAATGAGAAGTTACATTGCCCTTGGAATCCATCAAAGGAGTGCCGTCAGCAGTCCGTATTGTTGTCAAGAATTGATATAACATATTAAAACTGTCAACAGCCAAAACTTTATTGTTTAACTCTTTAAACGATGTCTCTTTTCTAATCAACAAATCCTTAAGATTAACACCCATTTTATAGTTTGGTAACAGTTAATCCTTTTAAATCTTTCATAAAAATCTTTGCCGGCTTGGTCAAAACACCCGGACTCAAGAAAACAACAGGCAGTTTCTTCAACTGCCCCTGGACAAAAGCATTGCTTAAATCAGAATTAGAAATTCTCTTATTATTCTTAGCCTTACAAAAATAAAATAAACTTCCCAAAGGAGTTGGAATTTCTATAACCAGGTTAAACTCTGCCTTTTTCTTTATTGTATTCACTTCATGAATTGTTATATTATTGTTATCAAAAAAACACTTAACTTTTTTCAAAAAAGGATCGCCCAAATCAACAAAAACCGGACCGATGTTTTTCCGGGTCTCTTTTTGCTGTTCTGCCCCCCTGAGTTCAGAAGAAGATGCTTCTTGTTTGTCAGGCTCTTGCTCTTCCTTATCAGGTTTAATTTCGGATTTTTTAAGTTTGGTCTTTGGCCTCTCTTTTTCCATCTTTTTAGGCTCTGGCTTACTCTCTCCATTTTCTGAAGAAGTTTCTTCTCTTTTGGATTCAGGAACTGATTTTTCTTCAACTTCTTTCTCAGGTTCCTGCTTTTCCGGACCTGATTCTTCAACTTTAGGTTTCTCAACAACTTTTATCGGAGCTTTGTCCAGTACTTCTTTGATTAATTCTTCTGCTTCAGCATCAGGAGTCAAATACCATTTCCAAAAAAGTTCCTTAGAACCATCATTGCTTACCTCTAAAGGCGATGCAAAATCCTTAATATTCCTTGCGCAAGCCCTTTGCAAAGGTGTTAATTCAGAATCCCTTAAAATCTTTTTGTCTTTTAACAATTCCACAGTTTTCCGGTCTTTCTCATTAAGAGATTGCAAATAGTTTAGTAAATGCTCGGGATGTTCAGGAGAATAATACAAAGGCGAACTTCCAACTTTTAAATGAGAAATTTTTAACAACCCCTTAGAAGACATCTCAGAAAGCATAGCAGAAGCCATCAAAGAATCCTTGCCCAAAATCTTTCCTAAATTAGTGGGCTGCAAAGGTGAAGCTCTTACCAATTCAAGAATACGTTCTCTATAGTCCATAAAATACAGATAGAGCAAGAGGTATATAAATATTTATGTAATTAAGAACTCACGGCTTAACCCAACGACATTCCCAATAAGACACATCGCCTTCCTCATCAACAACACCGATTAATAATTTCTTTTTTGTTGAATGCGCAACCCTATTCTTAGCTGCAAACTCATGCCAAGTAAGAGTATCTGCCTCATTAACAGGAAAAACAACCCATCGAGCATGATCCTCGCCAGGCTTAATCCCCCTATCATATACCCTGAAATCAGCACCAAACTTTAACGCAGTCTTAATTATGTAACCCCTATTCCTTATATCACTAAAAACAGCGTATTTAACCAAAAACTGCCTGTTAAGTCTTTTTGCTTTTTTCACCAAATCATCAAAAGACAATTTTTTCCTGCCCGAAGCAGTGTATACTTCAAGTCTTTTTTTCTCCACAAGATAACATGCCTCTAACAAAGAAAGAACAACCTGGCCATTAGATTTTAAGGTACCAAAACGAGACTTATCATAAAGCTCTTTTGCCTCAGGCGAGCTCTCTGTAACGACCTGTTCGCCCTGGAACAAGGCCTTTATTACACTTTTGGCCATAACACTAAAAATAAGGGCATTACTTTAAAAAGGTTTTTATATTTAAAGCTCAAGATACACTATATAAGATGATATCTTTAGCTAACAGCCAAAACCTTTTTTAATGTATAACATACTAATAACAAATAAAAAAACAAAATGGAACTAATCATACTGGGCACAAGCTCAACAAAACCAACAAGAAAAAGAAACCATTCTGCCTATTTTCTAACCTATAAAAACGAAGGCATACTATTTGATTGTGGAGAAGGAACCCAAAGACAAATGATGCAGGCAGGCATAAAACCAAATAAAATCACAAAAATCTTTATCTCTCACTGGCACGGAGACCACATGCTTGGGCTTCCAGGACTCTTACAAACAATGGCAGTAAACGAATACACAAAATCATTGAAAATTTACGGCCCCCCAGGAAGCAAAAACAAATATAAAAAAATGCTTGATGCCTTTGAATCCTCATACAAAATCGAAGCTAAAATACATGATATCAAAGAAGGAAAAGTGCTTGAAACAGATGATTACTACATAGAAGCATATTCCTTAACTCATCGCACTAAATGTTATGGCTATCGCTTTGTTGAAAAAGACAAAAGACAAATCAACATGAGCAAATTAAAAAAACTTGGCGTTACTGAAGGACCAATAGTTGGCAAAATCCAAGAAGGTAAAACAATAACTGTCAAAGGAAAAAAAATCAAACCTGAACAAGTATCAAAACTAGTAAAAGGAAGAATATTTGCATATGTTGCAGACACAAGGCCATGCAAAAATTGTGAAAAACTCGCCAGAAATGCAGATCTCTTGCTGTGCGAATCAACTTACAGTTCAGAACACGCAGACAAAGCCCGCGAATACAAACACCTAACAGCACAAGAAGCAGCACAAATAGCCGCAAACGCAAATGTAAAAAAACTAATCCTTACACATTACAGTGCAAGATACAAAAACGAACATGAACTAGAACAAGATGCAAGAACAGTTTTTGACAATAGTTTTGGGGCCAAAGATTTTGCAAAATTTAAAATTTTAAAATCATAATATGTATAAAGAATAATTCTGGATATAACAATATGGAAAGAATTTATGACACTATACAATCTTATTTTTCCACTTTAATAAGTCCTTATTTCCTTTCTAAATCATTTCTTGACAGCTAACTTGATATCCCCTGCTTTTACAGTTTTTCTTCCTGCATGCAATGCAAACCTTACTGCATCAGCAGAAACCTTGACAGCGTATTCTTCCAAAACCTCTTTTAAAGCCGCTTTTGCCGGGTCTGAAACACGCTCTGCGCCTGCTTTCTTGATTATTTTCTCCATAGCTGCCAAAGGAATCAATCTTTCTTGCTTAACCATACTAAACACCCCGGGAATAAGGAAAACAGTTCTGTTTAAATAATTTACGGCATAAAAAATCGAAAAAATGAATTAAACAAAATAACAAAGTATATAAATTTCAAAAACATAGTAAAACCATGAGCCAAAAACAAAAAGGGTGTAATGCAGAAAGAGAAATAATACACTTATTCTGGAACACATCTGAATGGACTGCCTGCAGAGTAGCAGGAAGCGGTTCGATAAAATACCCTGCACCAGATATACTCGCAGCAAATATCTACAGAAAATTAGCAATAGAATGCAAAACCTCAAAAAGCAAATATCAATACTTGGAAAAACGCGAGATTACAGAGCTACTGGAATTTTGCAAAAAAACAAATGCCGAACCCTGGATAGCCATCAAGTTCAGCAGGTCAGACTGGCGGTTTATACAAATTCAAGACTTAGAAGAAACAGAGAAACATTATACTGCTACAAGAGAACTTTTGGAGAAAAAAGGAATTTTATTCAACACCTTACGAAACCTTTAAATAGTTCAAACATTAGAATATATTACCAAAAAATAGTTACAAGTGAAGGCTTAAAGGATGAAATTAACTAAAAAGGAAATAGATGACATCATCTGCCAGGTAGCGGGCGAAGACGTTCTACCTTTAGTTCAGGCGCTTAAGAATAAAAAAAACGTATCTGAATTCAAACTAGCAGAATCCATCAATAAAGAGATAAATCTCACCCGAAACATGCTTTACAGATTATACGACCATAATTTAGTCTCCTTTAACCGAAAAAAAGACAAAAAAAAAGGATGGTACATCTATTATTGGACTTTTAATGCAAGCAAAGTCAAAGATGTCATACGCAATATAAAGAAAAAAAGACTAGACACATTAAAAGAAAGACTGCAACGAGAAAAAAGCTCACAATTCTATACATGCAAACACAACTGCATAAGACTGGATTTTGAACAATCAACAGACTTTGAATTCAAATGTCCCGAATGCGGAGAACTACTGAATCTGGAAGACAACACAAAAAAGAAAAAAGACCTGGAAAAGGAGATTGAAAAACTCAAAAAAGAACTAAAGAAAAAAACCTGATACCCTTTCTTAAATATCCACCAATATTAAAAAAATAACCAATTAAAAGAATCTCTTGAAGAATTAATAAACAAAGCAAATGATTCCAAACCCTTCTCTGAAATAACACCCTTAAAATGAGCCGGAGAAAAACACAGTGCCGGAGAATACATTGAATGCATGTCTATATTAAAAGAACTGGTTGTTACGTACACAGGAAGATCATTTTGTTTTGCAAAACCCAATAATCTGGCATCAGAGGGTTTTAAAATAACAGAAGAATCTGAAATAGCAGGAGAAGCCAGCAAAACAAGATCTGCATTGCCTGATTTACAGGTATTCAAAGCAGACAAATTAGACAAAACCCTTTTATCACCAACAAAAGAACGACAATTTTCAATAATGTCACAATTTTCAATAAAATTAATCATCTGATTAAATTCTTTAATAAAAAACTCTTTTGATTGCCTAGTTTTGAAAACATGCCTGCAAAACCTGAACAAATTATTATAATAAGTATCATTACATGCCCTGGACATTTTCCTCAGAGTCAATGCTTTTGCTAAATCAGCAGAAGGAGCGTGCCTCATTTCTGTAATAAGATTCCTGGCATCCTGGAGCAAAGAAACTGCACAGGATTTTGAAAACAAAAAAATCACCTCTTCTTGACCATTTTCTTGATTTTAAGTTCTTCTTTCAAGATTTTATTAACCATATTTTCAATATGGGTTTCTATCTTAGCCACTCTCCTTTCCATCAGAACCAAAATCCGCAAACAATAAACAATAGCAGCCAAAGTGCCAATAATCGCAGCCAGAGTAATTCTCAAGACAGCATCTTCAACCAATATAACCACCTCTTTTCAAGTATATTACAATAAAGAAAAATTATAATATAAAAACCTTTGCTTATTTGGCAGCCTTGGATATATTCCAGAATTTATCGAATATGTTCATGAAAGATTTTGCAAAGAAATCTGTCTGAACCCAAACACCAAAATCATAGGTAGGATGGGTTGTTTTATCATCCAAAGCCATTAAAACAACATTCTTTTTATCAACAATAACAACGCGGGAAACAAAATCAGTGTTATTTTTGATAGCTGCATATTTGGACAGCACATGTAATGCAGATTTATTAGTTTTGGTTATAGGGGCTAATATTTTTATTTTAATCCCTTTTTCCTTTGCTTTATTTAAAGAATTTTTCAGAGATTGGGCCTTATTTAAAAAACCAGTATCAGTAGTCATGATATGAACTGATTTTTTAGCATTTTTAATCAATCCGTTTAAATAAGAATAAATATTTCTTCTCCCTTTAATAACTCCTGACAGTTCCATTGGGTCGACAGTATCAACACCCTTCTTGTGCAAAACATTTAATTCAGAAAAAACCTCTGTTTTTCTTAATTTATCAAGAGACTTTGCCTGCTTGTCTGCATCTTCTAAAACAGATTTTTTGACTTTCTCCAATACATCTGCAGGAGGAACTGCAATATATTTGATAGGTTTTCCAAGTTTCATAATAACAAAGCCTTTTCTCTCAAGACTTTCAAGAACATCATAAGACCTTGATCTTGGAACATTAGCAATATCTGATAATTCGCCTGCAGTAGCTGCCCCTCTTGACAGCAAGGCAGTCCATAATTTTGCTTCGTAACTGTTTAGTCCAAAATCCTTTAATTTGCCTAAAAAATCTTTCTGTACTATCATAAGTTTCTCCTCCTGTATCAGGAATAGTACGTAGTAAACAGTCATTTATAAAGCTTTTGTGTTTTTGTTATCAGATAGTGGCAAAAAACAATAGTGTGAGACCTTTATTTCTTATGGAGGATAATAAGGGCAAAAGAGTGGTTTGTTGAGATGTTTTCAAGTGGTGAAAAGGTTAGAACTGATGAAAAAATACTTAAGAACAATTTTTTGTATTATATATTATTATATATTTATATTATATTATATAT
>WJKI01000009.1 GCA_014729195.1 Candidatus Woesearchaeota archaeon | reverse complement strand
GTTTCTATCACTTCATACACCGGCCCTTCTTTAGTTAGTTCACTCTTGTAAAGTTTTATTTTATTGACTTCAAATTCTACTTCTTTTATCTTGATCTCTTTTAACTTGTTAATATAATCACTCTTGTTTTTCAGAAACTTGATTCTTGCCAAAGTAATATGCGGATGAAATCTTTCGTCCCTTGTTAAATTGAGTTCTTTTTCTACTCTTTCTTTCAATTCTACTATCTTATCTTTGGGCTCTAAACCTAACCATACAACTCTAATAAAATTTTCATCAGGAAAAACACTCAAATCAGAAGTTTTTGCTTTGAATGAAGAAAATTTAACCTGATTTAACTTCCTTATTATGTCCTTAGTTTCTTCCTCATCACATTCTCCCAAGAATCGCAAAGTCAAATGAAAATCTTTTACAATCTTTGAATCAGAATCCGGCAATTGTTCCTGAATCTGCCTACAATAACTCTTAATTTCTTCAGAAACATCAAAAGCAATAAATAATCTCATAATAAAATAAAAAATATTAGAAGAATTACTCGGCAGGTTCTTCTACTTGTTTGGTAGCATCGTCTGCAGGAACTTCCTCTACAGAAGGTTCATCACCAAAATCCTCACTATCCTCAGGAGCAGGTTCTGGCATTGTCATTTCTTCTTCAACAGGAGTTTCCTCCTGAGGAGCTTTTTTAGCTTTTTCAGGCTTGCCAATAACTTCAGCAAACCCAACTTTTTTCAAAACCTTTGTAACCTTGATACGAACTTTTTCTCCCTGCTTAACACCGGGGACAAACAAAATAAAACCATCTTTTTTTGCGATACCATCGCCTTTTTCACCGACAGCCTCTATTGTAACATCTAACTCATCACCTACACTAACTGGTACTCGATACATTTCACATTTCACCTACCTAATTTAATTTTATATCTCGCACAAGAGCGCGATAGTACAAATTAATGCTCTTGAATTTATAAAGTTTATGATGTCAAAAACCGCCAGTCAATAGATTAGCGCTATGAATCTAACAGCACTGCTGAAGCGGTTCTTGGGAAAGCCCAGGAATACTTCAACAATAATAAGCTAATAGATTTTGATACCTCTCCGCACTAAAGGAAAAATATTCCTGACATAATCAAACAAAAATAAAAAAAATTATACGTCGGTTAACCCCGCTTCCTTAATCATGAAACCAGCTTCATTCTCAGGCAAATTAGGAGCATCCACCATCTTGGCAACCCTACTTCCTTTCTTACCTCTTCTAATGTAAATCCTATATGTTGAGTTATGACCAACAATATTGCCACCAATAGCGGCAGTAGGATCTCCAAAAAACATATCTGGCTTAGACATAACCTGATTTGTAACATAAATCAAAACATTATACTTATCAGCCAATCTCATCAAAGTATGCATATGCTTATTGATTTTCTGCTGCCTGTCTGCCAATGTACCGCGACCAATAAACTCAGCCCTAAAATGCGAAGTCAAAGAATCAACAATAACAACACGCACATTATTGCCTTTTTCAATCAAATCCTTGATTTTATCAGTCAACAGCATCTGATGATCAGAAGTATATGCTCGGGCAACTTTAATTCTTTTCAAAACTTCATTAGAATCAAGCTTCAAAGGCTCGGCAATCTGAACAATCCTTTCAGGCCTAAAAGTGCCTTCAGAATCAATATAAATAACCTCGCCATTAGCACCGCCATCCTCTAAAGGCAATTGAGCACGAACAGCCAAAACATGGGCAATCTGAGACTTACCAGAACCAAACTGACCATACACTTCAGTAATAGATCCGGTCTCAAAACCACCGCCCAACAAACTATCCAATTCTTTTGAACCAGAAGTTATCTTTATCGCCTGCATACGTTTCTGCATTAAGCTCTCGCCAGACTCAAAATTCAACTCCATATTGGCCCTTGCAACAGCAATAACCTTCTTGGCAGTTGATTCAGAAATATCTGCAGCACCAATCAATTCACCAGGAGTTGCAACTGCAATAGACATCAAATCACAAAAACCAGCATTAGCCAGTTTTTCCATTGTAGCAGGACCAATGCCAGGCAAATCCTCAACTGATTTTGCTTTTTTCATCTTAGTTTTTGGTTTTTCCAATTCTTGTTCCATTAATATCCTCCTCCTTTTTATTTATTATTGTAATAGAGAAGAGGCAATTACGCCCCTTCTACAGCCTCCAAATCCTTCAGAGCCAAAGCCTCATAGGCCTTGCTAAGCACAACAATCGCCTTTGGAAGATCGCCAACACTCAAGTTGTTAGTCTGCTTCCAATCACCGTTATTATCTTTGTATCCTTTTTCAAAAGATACAGACTTAAAGTGGTTCCCATCCTTGGAAGTATTCTCCCAGATGGACGCAGTCACTGTACCTGCTCTGAATTTTTGTACTGGTGTTTTTTTATTCATGGTTAACACCTCCATGATTTTGGAAGTGCAGGTTTTTAATAACATTAATCAATACTTTTTCGTAAAAACATATAAACAAAACGAAATAATCACGAAAATACACTATTTTTTCTACACAAAACCGAAAAAAATCACAAAACAATCGGGATAAATTCATGCTGTCAAATCTTCCCCTTTTATCTGCAAATCATCTGCAACAATCAAATGTTCATATGCCTTATTTAATACCAATGCAGCTTTGGGCAAATCACTAATTCTTAATGATGAAGAATTTTTCCAATTCCCCCCTTTATCCTTATAAGCCCGTGTCAAAGAAATAGTATTAAATTCGACACTTTGACCATTTCTTTCACCATTATTTTTCCAAATCGTAGCACTTATTGCACCAGCCCTAAACTTTTTTTCAGGTTTATTCATCCATATCACCTCTTGCTTATTCGCGTTTTATTTCATATCTCCCTTATATTAGGGAGCATTTTATTGCTCCCAAGGAGATGAGGTTAAGAAACAAGAAGAAAGAATCATTTATATACTTCACACGCGGTTGACCAGTGGGTCGAGCAAAGGTAACTTACCCGGAGAAAAAGACAATGACGCGCTACGTAATGCATCTTAAAACAAAGATTACTGCGAACTATGTTAATCAAAACACAAATCTGATAACTTCGCCAAGCGCCATTGTCCCATAAAATAAATTATTTTACTTGCCAGCGGGTCGAAAAACATATAAATAACAAATAATCAATAACGCTAAAATGAACAATCAAAAACCAAAAATAAAAGCAATGGGAAGAGAGTATCCAATAGAATGGCTGTCAAGCCCCCCTGAACTACAAAACCAATACATAATCAGAACAGGAGATGATAGTGAAAGAATAATTGAAAACATAGAAAGATATTTACGCGAAAACACCTCCCTGACCAGCCAGATGCCAGAAAATACACTCTGCGTAATGTATGAAACACCCGCCGGAATTGAAGCAGCACTAACTTCCTCATATACTCCTGCTAAAGAAGAAATAGAAGAACGAGAATTTCAAACATGGTTTGAAAAACAAAAAAAAACAGCAAAACAACTGTTATATACCTTAACTCCGAAGAAAATAAGAAACGCTTCCTATATACGAGACCTGACAGAAAAACAAGCAAAAGAAATGCTTAGAGCACATTTTCGCTTAGATAAATCCAAAAAAAACAAAGATAGAATAATCCAAAAATTTATTAAATTCTAACCCACAATCAAGACAATACACAAAACACTTGTAAAGAAAAAAACCAAATGCTCCAAAACACTGCCTGTTTCTATAAAACCCTGAATTCTCAACTGTTTAAACGGATGAACAATATTAATCCCCGACCTTGTAAGACCGTCTGAAAACAAATGAGAAAGATAACCAATGAAAACTGCTGAGCCATATCTTGAATGAAAACCAAAATCAATAATCAACCAAAGCGCCAAAGGAATCCAAATTGAATGCAGAAACCCCCTATGACCAAAGACTTTTGACAAAAATCTTAATCCTGGAATTTTTGAATTAATCTTTGAATTCTCATGATCAATATCAGGAAGCAATGCAGCCAAAACAACAACTGCTAAAAAAATATATTTATTCGCAGGATTAATAAAAGCTAAAACAAGCAAAGCAAACAACAAACCAAATACCAAATGTGTATGATACATCATTGTGCCTTAATTCTAGCCAATTCCTCAGCAGGATCTGGCTCTGGAAAAACCAACTGAGCAACAAATTCCAGCCGGTCAAAGAAAGTATTCTTATTGACACGGCCCACAATCTTAACCAAGGAACCCAACAGATCATTTTTAACAGGTTCAAAAGACTCAGGAGAATTCTTATACACTAACATTTCCTCCTGAGATTTTTGTAATAACTTTTCGGCCTGATTTTTAAACAAAACACATCTCATATTATCTGAACCGTCATCAACAACAACATTAAAAACATAAGAATAATCCGGACTTACCTTTTTATGCGCAGGACAAACAAAAATACCTTCATCCTCTTTTATTCTCTTGCCGCACTCAGGACATACTTCAAAAAATCTCGGCTCAAAAGACTGAACAATAGTCCCTAAAATAGCCACATTCTGGTCAGTCTCCTCCAAATCCTTAATTTCCTTTCTCTTGGCATCCTCCCTCTGCTTAACATTGCCAATGTCAATACCATTAGGATTAACAATAATATTACTCTTATCATTCAAATGCACTTCTTTTCTTCCCTGATTATTCCTTACCAAACCACCACTTATTCGTATAACACAATCTTTGCTTAATTTACTCAAATTATCTGCCTGCGAACCCCAACAAACAACACGGATAATACCTGTTTCATCACCGCACAAGAAATTACCTACTTTTCCGCTGGAACCATCCTGTCTGTTAAATTCCCTTACTTCATATACCTGCTGGACCTTAGCATTAAATTCAACATTTCTCATACCCTCATAAAGATCTTTTATCTTGCCCTCTTCACTCACTAACTTAACACCCAATTCATTAGCAACAATATGCGCTGCTCCATCCTTACTTATCAAACCAGATAACTGCTCCAGCTTAGTCTTTATTTTCTCCTGCACCTCTGCCTCAGAAATCCCTGCCTGCTCAGTAATCTTCTTAATCATCTCATCATAAGGAATACGAATCATTCTACCACCTAAATTTAGGATAAAATAAATGATTTAAATAGTTTTGTATAATGCAGAAGCTATTAAAATTCAGGGAAGTTCAAGTACAAACCTGACAAAAGACTTTTCTCCAGTATGAGGATTAACCAGATTATTAAAAACAACATTAAACGCGACAACCCCTTTATCGGGATATTCAATAAAGCGCCAAATAAACTCATCAGACCTAATACTGTTCACACAAGTACCCACAGTATTACTTTTTAAACAATCTAGCAAAACATCCATCTTATCAAATAGTAAAGCAAAATCATCCAAATCAATCTCTGCATCAACACTAAAAGAAGGCCTGACTGCATACACTCCCAAACCGGTCAGCATATTTAAATCCAAATCCTTAGAAACCATTGATGCAACAGAAAAATAATTTTTGTTGGAAATCATATTAGGAAAAATATTCAGCAAAACAGGTTTAACCGCAACTCCTATTACTTTATTATCTCTTACCACAAACTCATAATTGTCTTTTGGAATAAATTTCGGATATTTTGAAAAATAAGTATTAAGATACATATTCAAATAATGCCTAAAAGAATCATACAAATCAATATCGCGATATAATTTGTTATTATCTTTATACCAATACACAAAACCATTTTCAGAAAAAACAGGCAATTGATTCTTTTTTGCGCCCCCATTCCTTGCCAGATAATCAAAAGCATGATATACAGAATACTCTGCAGACTTATCAACATAAAATAATAACTTATCTTCCTTCTTGTAAACATCCATTAAAGCAGCTTCCTGCTCGCCAATACTCATCTCAAAAACATCTAATTTAGCATGTAATTGAAAAAACAAATAACCTATCACTATCAAAACAACGATTACCAAAAATGCAGAATAATCCATTGCTTTCTTGTTTTTTATCAGTTTATTCATGAACTAACCTCTAAAGTAATATTATAAACATTACCGCGATAATCCGGCATTATAAAATCTATAGTAACCGAATTTTTATCCTGATCTCCCTTGCTGCACTTATGCGCCCCATTAATTTTTAAAATATAATCAACATCCTTTCCATAAAAATCAATTAATGAATCTGATAATTCATTGCACTCAACAGGAGAATCCAAAACATCGCTCATCCTGAAAAAAGTAATCAAAGACGAACCTTTATTAATCCCAGTTACAGTTGTCTTAACCTCTGAAACATCGGAAGGGCGCAAAGAAGACATCAGCATAAAAAAACCGAACAAAATGATCGCAATCAAACCTACAGAAACCAAAAAATTCAAAGCCCACATACCTGCTTTCTTATTCAAATTTTTGCTCCCTCCCTGAATAAACCTGAACAATTTCCAAGTTTTCAATATCTCCTGTATCAACAACAAAAACCGGGCGCTGTTCAATGAATAAATCATATCTGACAGGAGCCAGAACAACAGCATCATCATAAAAATCCCTGTTAAAAAAAATCTCTTTATTATCAAAAATCAACTTAAAACCCATTTCTCTTGCTGAACCTGAATTATCAAAAGAATTAGTGATAAACTTCTGGTCAAAACAACCCTGCTTGCATGTATGACCGGGATAGGTCCTAAACAACAAAGGATCATAAATAGACATTTTATTATAAATCCTCTCTGAGAAAACAATATTTTCCAACTGATCCGTCTTTGCAGCATTACCCAACACTACTGAAGGAATATAAGTTATTATGAAAACAACAACAGCAGTCAACGGGATATACACAAGCCATTTCCAAACATGCTGAGTCTGAGCCTTTTTATTAAAAAGCATTCATAATCCCTCCAATAATACCAGAAGCAATAACTTTCTTGTTCTTTTGCGAATATGTATCAGGAACATTGATATTGCCTATCTCCAGCAAAACCGCAGGCTTATCTTTTACCAAAATATTCAATTGCTCATCATCATGATGCTCTGGAATAACAGGAATAACAGCAGTTCCAGTAATCTTAATTCCGTTATTGATTAATTCAGATGAAATCTTGTTAACCAACTCACATGCTAATCTTAATGATTCTTTCTGATATTTGGAATCATAATTAACATATGCCTTGATAAAATTATCATTTACTGCATAATCACCCACATGAATAGAAATTAAAGCTCCTTTTGCCCTGCTGACTCTATCATTAATCGGCAATTCAAAATCTCCCTCTCTTGTAATTTCTTCTATAACATTGGCAGTATCTAAAATCTTAGTCATTCCAGCCAATTCTCTAGTCAAAACAAATTCCTTTAATGCACCTTTTGCAAAACCAACACTGCCCTTATTTAACCCAACATTATAACCATGGCCAGGATCCAAAGTAATCATTTTGGTTTTCAGATTTTCACCTGAACAAGTAAGCTTATACAAATTAAAAGAATATTTCTGATTATTAGCATCATCAATCAATAATTCATTGCCGATTCTTGCAAATCTAGGAAGAACAAAAGGTTCCTTAAAATTAATGAAAGTATTTCTCAATCGTATACCCGGATCTCCAGTATAATAATATCTTCCAGCAGATACTTCACTGAGATAATCCTCAAAAACAATAACCTTATTATCACCAATAGAATAATTAAAAACCGGAGTATAATTCGACTTTTGAGGCAAATAATACAAAACAACATTATTCTTAGAAGCCAACAAAGAATCAATAGTCAATGCAATATCCGCTGCCAAAAACTTTTTTTCAAAAGTAGATTCTTCACCAATACCATTGATAAACCACATAAGATATAACAAAACTACAACAGCCACAAAAATAACAAAAAGTGGATGCATTAACAAATCCTGAACCTCGCCTCTTTTTGAATTAAACATCTTATCCAAAATACAACTTATTACCCTTATTACAAATATTCACATCAGCATAAGAAGGCAAAATATTAACAAATCTTGGATCTGACACACCACAAATCCCCGCGTCACAATTCTTGCTTACACCAGGAATAGGCCGGCATTTCATCTCACCAGTTTTCCTTACACATAAACAAGGCCTTTGCCCACATTCAGGAGCAGTATTGCCAAAATCCAACAAATGCAAAGTATGCGCTTCTTTACCCTGGCGCACAACAACCTTAAAACAATCACCTTTTTCCAAATCCTTAAGCTCATTAAAAACAGAATCCAAATTCTGTTCAGGAACAGTAAGTTTTTCAGCCCAAAAAATATGATAAACAGCAAACAAAATACCAATAAGAATTAAGAAAATTAATGCACCATATACAAAATCAATCAATTTCTGCAAAAGACTGACAGTCGTCATAATAAAGACCATAAGAAAAAGTGTATATAAACGTTTCTAAAAAGCAGCTGAATAAAACAGAAAAACAGCAATACGGGAGAGCAGTTATCCTAAAAAATAATTATGGCTTACAACAATACAATACCTTATCCTTGCTTTTGGCCTGACAATCCTTCCAATCAGAACCGAGATTATTCATATCCTTGCACTTTTCCAAAGGCAAACATTTTCTTCCAGAAAAAAAATCCTCACATTTACTGATACTTTTTTCAAAAGTGTCAGTAATATTTGTGTAAGACTTGCTCTTGCTTTGAATCTGAGAACTCAAAACATAAACCATAATGACAAAAACAAGCAAAGCCAGAACAAATACAACAATTGCACTTGTGCTTAATTCAATGCCTTTTTTGTTCATATTTTTGACCTAACCAGATAAGTATATAAAATTTTCCACTTAATCCCTGACATATTTCACTGGACAATCTTTTTCTAGATCAGTGGTTATGTAGACCTGAGCATTTTTAAATGCCCTATGCTTCTGTCCACAAATATATATCTTGCTCACAGTACCGGAAAGCAAACCATGTGCAACATTCCATTCGGCATGCGGGATAGTATAACTAATAGGATCCCTGACAACAATACCCGCATTTCTTGCAACATCAGACTTAACAAGAGCCTTTTCAAAATCATCTTCAGAAATCACGACTGTGAAATTAACAGGATTGATATCAAATCTAAAACACCTTACACTTTCCCCATATTGATTATATCTCCTCCAACACTCAACAGTCTTATCAACAAGCAAATTCAAAACCTTTTGCTTATTATTAGGCAAAACCTGAACATTTCTAACCGGAATATACGGCTGAAACACCTCCTCTTTGGACAAGGAAAGAGGAAAAAACAAACCATCAGGACCAAAAAATTTCTCTTTCACAAAATCATAAGCAGTCTTCATCGGCCCGCCAATAACCAAAGCAATAACAATCAGTCCCAATATAACTATAATAATAGTACCAATAGTCATGTAAAGACCCGCCTTATTATTCATTTAACAACACTCCTTAATGTCTCAACAATTCCCTGACCTGACTTATTAGAAAGCCAAATAACAAGTAATAACAAAGCAATACCAATAACCAAAGCAATCACATAACTCCAGCCAGGCAAATCAGCTTTTTTATTCATCATTTTAATCAAGCACAAATGTGCATCCCTCCCCCTTTATAGGATCAATAATCGCTTCCTGAGTATAAGGAACAACTTCAACATAATCAAGCTGAAAAACCTTAGACATATCCTTATGCTCCATTGGCTCAAGGGCAATATGCTGATCAATCCATTCCCAAGAATAATGCAAAAATTTTATAAATTCCTGTTCAGCATAAATCCTTTCATACAAAACAGCCAAAGGAGTCTGCACATCATACGCCCCATAACGCGGCTCAAAAACATTCTTAACAGGGGACTGGCCTTCAACAATAACCTCATAATAACTTTCTCCACCGGTTAAGGGATAATTAAATCTTATCCAAGCATCCAAAGACCTAATCTCTCTATTACCAAAAAAATTCTTGACTTCCTCACTAAACTTGATTCGCGAGCAAATAATACAATTAACAGGAGGGCCATGAACCTTAAAAGTTCCTGGAACACCAGGACTCAATAAATTCACCCAAACTGCAAGAGCACTATCTGTATCAACTGGTTCAGTCCTGCCAATAATCTTAGGTATATCAATCCCAAACATATCCCAAGAATACATCAACCACCATTTGTCAAACAAAGGAAGCTTTCCCTTGAAAACCTTTTCCCAGCAATCCTTCATCTCTGCAGCAACCAACAAATTCAAAGCCCACTCATTCAACTGATTAGGATCTTCAGGGTCATCAAAATACTTCAATATTTCCGAATATTTATCTGTATTATCCTCATACTCTTTGATACGCTGCTTAGCCTTGAAATGATACTTCTCTAAATCATCCATTGTAATCTCCATCCTGTGCGCCTTGCATTCAGGAGGAACCAAACTAAAATCCCCTAGTTTAGAAATCGAATGCATAACCAAAGACCACTCACAAGCACCTTTTTCACCTGCGCCCACCAATACCTCTTTAACAGCAGGATAAATTAAAACCCCTATAATAATAAGTGCAACTGCAAGAATCGCAAGAGCAATCAAAGTATCAACTGTTATTTGAGCCTTTTTCATCAAGAACCACCAGTTAAGACCTTTGTTTTCAATACATATACAACAATCAAAACCAGAAGAAAAAACATTATCAAATATAATATCAATCTATTTACTGAAGACACAGCACCTCTCTTTTTCATAATTAAAACAAACAGATTATACTATATATAAGGTTTTCGGAAAGAGAAAGGAAAAGAAATTATTCCACTAACTCCGGGGCACCTGTTGGCAATCTGACTGAACAACAAACAGGACATGTATTACCATTGCTAGTGATATACTTGCCAGCAGTTTCAGTTGGAACTGCTATTCCCCCATATTTGATACATGCTTCTTCAGAATTTGCGCAGTCACCTGGGCAGGTAATTAATTGTCTAGACAATCCTCCTGTCTTTGTTGTGAAAATGTAAAACAAAACGACTAAAACAAGAATAGCCAAAACAGCAACAACAACAGTAGTAATGGTTAAACCCTGAGCTTTTTTATTCATGATATCACCTTTTTTTACAATATAGAGCATACAGGGGCTTTGGTATATAAATTTTACTGTGAATCCTCAGGAAACAAAGCAGGAACCAAAGCAGAATCTGACAAGAAACTCTCCCGCTTCAAATCTTCAATAATGTAATGAACATCTTTTGTTTTAATGCTAAACTTCTGATCCATCTTTTCCAGATAATTCTCCATATCACTTACAGTCCTGAATACAAACTCAACAATAAAATCATATCCATTATTAATCTTATACATATTATTGACATTCAACGATTTTATCAAAAACTTGCGCAAATTCTCCTTATCAGTCTTGTTAACCCTAAACAAGACGTGCGCCTTGACATTAAAGCCCAGCTTGTCAAAATCCAGCAAACAACTATTCCTCAAGATAGAATCGCCGGCCTTGGCCTTAATACGATCGTACAATGTAGAGACAGGAATCCTTGTATTTCTGGATATCTCCTTTAAATGCATTCTTGAATCCGCCCTTAGATTGGCCAAAAGCAACAAATCCTTATTTTTAATCATTTAAAACACCTCATCGATTTTAGTATCGATTATATAGAAAGAAAGGGATATATACTTTTTTCTTATATCTTATATATTTCTTTATAGTTATATATTTTCATAAAGTTTATATATCAGACATTTTTAAAATAAAGATATGAAACGGAAAGTAATACAACTGGCAGGAAAAACACTAGTAATAAGTCTACCAAGCAAATGGGTAAAACAACACGAAATCAAAAAAGGAGATGAATTGGAGATAGAAGAAGCCAAAGGACGGATTGTATGCTCTACAAAAAACCTTTTTGAATCCCATAGCATAAACATAGACATTAGCAACCTAAACAGCTCAATGATATGGTATTACCTTACTTCTGCCTACATCAAAGGAACAGACGAAATTGAACTATACTTTGAAAACAAAGAAACAAACAACCCCCGAACAAATAAAAAAGAAAACACAATAGAAGCAATATCAAGAATAACAGAAGAACTGATAGGAATGGAAATGATAAAACACGGCAAAAACCACTGCATTTTAAAAGAAATATCCAAAATAAAACCAGAAGAATATGACAACATACAAAGAAAAATATTCTTTTTACTAAAAAACACAGCACAGGAAATATTAAACGCGCTGAAAAACAATGAAAAAACAACACTGCAAAACATAAAATTTACCGAAAAAAACATTAATAAATTCACAAACTATTGCCTGCGGATACTAAATAAAAATCTGGGATTAGACAACACAAAAATCGCAGCACACACAAGAATAACACACCAACTGGAAGAAATAGGAGATGCATTTGCAATATTAGCCAAGGAACTAGGACAAACAAAGAAAAACAATGCAAAAACAATCGCTTCACTCAGAAAATTAAATGAATTATTTTCATTATTTTTTGACACTTATTATACACCAACAAAAGAAAGATTGAACAACACCTATGCACTGCGTGCAGAAATCAAAAAAGAAATAAACAAACAGAAAAAAACAGAGATAAACACATCAATAAACCAAATAACAGACAAAATAATGGACGCGCTAAGCTCAAAAGTATTAATTAAACTGAACTGAAGCAAAAGTATTTCTAAACTCGGTTAATTTTTCCTTTTCATACCTCTCCAACAAGGAATCATCAAACAACATATCCAAACTAGTCAATAAACTAATTTTATGATCTTCAGGATTTCCCTCATTATACGTATACGAGCGGGCTGCAAGCCAAGGACTAATAAATATTGAACCCATCAAACAATCTTTACGAAAAGTTTTTTCTCTTCTAGAAAAAGGATCAAATTGAAAACACTCTTTATACAAATTACTACGATACTGCGCACTCAACTTACTGCCTGAAATAAACTGTTCAATACCAAACGTATCAAAAGCAACGCACATATCCCCAAAATCGATAACACAATAATTCTCTCCCTTTATTACATTACCTGGATGAAAATTGCCATGAATAATACTTCTAGGACGCTCATTAAAATATTCTATAAGCGGAGAAGAAGTCTCAAATAATACTGCTTTATCCTCTGCACTGCATGGCAGCCTATCAATCACTTTCTTAGCAAACAATTGCTCACACTCCCAAGAAGGAACATTAACAGAATATTCTTGCAACTTATCCTTATTACGCGAAACAGCCTCAACCAAACGATAATAAACCTCCAAAACAGGCAAAATATCATCAACCAATACCTCTTGATTAGAAAGAACAGGTCCTTTAATTCTAGAAGAAACCAAGTAATGCCAATCTCCCCGCTCAAAAAAAGTCCATGGATTAGGAACCCAACGAGAATCAGGAGAAACATGACGCATTAAACGAGTACTGTTATACTCTTGGTCTAATTGCATCTTTGGAGGAGTCTTTGCAAACATAAAAGCATTGCGCAATAACTTATTTGAAACAACCTCAAACACTTGTTTGGACGTATTACTAACTTGTCTAAATTCTATTGCATCAGAATCTAAGATTTTTGAAAAAGTTTCCAACCAAACACCATCTGCCTCTTGTTTTCTGCCAGCAATATCCAATTCCATTGCATTAAGAATACCATACGCAGGTTCATCAGGATCTAAACTTCTTGCCAACTGAATTTTTTGTACTGCCCGATCTACTTTTTTCCTTCTAAAATAAAAAACAGACTGTCTTGCTTTAGCAACAGGATTGCTTTTCACAGAATCAACAGCATTTCTTGAAAAATCCGCAACTTCATCAATCTTACATAATTGTCTTAACCAATCAAAAGGATTAAACACCCTTTTTTGTTCACTCGAAACCTCTAATGCATCCCTAATACACGACAAAGAACCTTCTAACTCGCCTTTTTTCAAATACAAAGCAGACAATTTCAAATTATGGCCTGCTTTTCTATCAGGAGAAGTAGGAACTTCAAGCATCTCTTCAACAGTTTGAATTGCAGAATCGTAATTGTCTCTTAATTGATTCCAAAAAATGCTTAAATTCTTTCTAAATAAATTACGACTAGACGAATGCAACGCACCCGCAGCCAAAGTATTCGCAGTATATGCAACATATGCCAGAGGCAAAGCCAGCAAAGCTGCAAAAGACAAACCAGAAACAGGATTGTTCTCCATAGCCCAATTAAACTGAGAAGTCAAATAAGAAAACACCCCCAGTCCAGTTGCTCCTGCAGCAACCATCGGATTCTCAAGAAAAAAATCTGCAGTTCTGGAAACCAAACCAGAAGACTTTAAATCACGATACACGCGGGTAAAAAGCTCATTAGCCCGCCTCAAATTCAAGGCATTGCGGGCCATGACATAAAAACCAAGAGCAACCATTGTATCAATACCTGAAGTCTTATGAAGACCGCCATACCCATAACGCATATACAGAAGACTTGCCGCAGCAGGCACAGCAGCAAAAACAGAAGGATTATTAAAAACAAAATGTTCCAGGCGGTTTAACCCCTGCTCTACTTTTTTAATTCTACTTCGCAAATTATGATTTATCTCCGGCAAAACAACATCCCTCTTCTTAAGCGCATACTCATTAAACAACTTTAATCCAAAATAAGCTGACAAACCAATCGTATTCATTTGTTTAATATCCATTGCCCTTTCCTGCGGAAAAGCAGCCATAGACTGCAGCACTTCATAGAAAAAACAACCACTATATACAACAACACCTGTAAATTTAGGGTGCTCTAAAAAAAGCCTGCCAGCTAATTTCAAAGAAGAATACACTTTTGACAAATCTTCCTCTAAACCCATTAAATCCCCCAAACAACTGAAAAGAAAGACCTATATAAAGCTAACCACAAATCTGTATTATCAACTTGATGCAAACAAGGCAATAGCGCGCGACGTATGCTTCTAAAACCAAATATTTCTGCGAGCTATCAAGTATAGAATAAACAATAATGACTACGCTGGACGCTATTGCCCATTTAACCGCAAATTTCTAAACTCAACAAGATATCAAAACCAGGCCTTACAACAACAGGAACTTCCTCATACTCTTTTTCACCAGAACACTCAAAACCAATACCAAAACTATCCGCCATTCCTGTAACCTCAAAAAAATAATCCTTTTTCCAAAAACCAAGCGAAGCATCAAGCATCTTCTCAATTTCCTGCCTGGCAAAAAAACACGAATTCAAACCGCCAGGACAACTCAACGCCCCTCCCAAAGCACAATCCTGCAGCAACTCCTTGATATTCCTATCATAACAAACAGTAGATGCGCCTAAACAAGAATTCAAGAAATTAGAAGCCAAAAAACTCTCCTTAACCGGCTTTACAACATCAACAGAGGGTTTTAACAAAAAAAACTGAACAGCAAACAACAATGCCAAGGAAATAAGAACAACAACAATAGCAAGACCTAAAATCTCCATCTGAGCCTTATTAGCCCAAATACAAAACCTAGTCTGGGCCTTACTCACCATAATAATTCACCTCAACAATACCAAAATCATACATCCCAGAAGAAGCATTATACAACAACACAGTGCTATGACTAACCAGCTTGGAAGAAATTTCTCTGGGAACATTAGAATACAAAACAAACCAATCAGACTCAACAGGATAAACCCTCTTAACCTGAACCTTTGAAAAACCAAAAACATCAAAATACTCAATCTTCATCTGCTCAGACTCCAATAAATCACTAAAATGCACCAGCTTCAAAAAATCAAAACAGTTGCCCTTCTGAACACCAACAAAAGAACAATCAAGCTCAGGAAGATACAACGACCTCTGAAACAACTGCAAAGAACGCAAATTCTCCGCCTTGATTAATTCCTTCTTAACAGAAGACTCCTGTAATCTAAAATAAAAAATAGAACCAATAGACAACAAAAGCAAAAAAACTATCAAAACCGCAAGCATTTCAAACATCCTAATCTGCGCTTTTTTCCCCATCAATAAATACCCGGACAAGACTGCTGAACAAGATTATTATTCAAACTGGCAACACCATCAACAGCAGACCTCAAAGCAATAAAATCCTCTGAATCCTGAACAAAAGAGGAAGACAAAGACAAATCGCGAGCAATACGCGAAATATCCTCCAAATAATTCAAATCAGGAGCAGAATAAACACAATCAGACCTGCTCTCACCGAACATAGCTTCTTCTAAATCATCAGCACGCTTATCCAAAATATCTGCAACAACACTCAAGCGCGAAAAAGCCTTTTTCATACCACACTCAAAAATATCCTTATCTGCAGAAAAAACAGCAGCAAAAACCGCAGGATTGCCCGCATACAAAGAAGTATCAGCATTAAAAGTCAACCCTCTTCTTTTCTGATAAAAAGTAACACTCTTATCAACAGAATTAACATAAACAACAGAAACATCAAAATTTCTAAAATCATCAGACAAACCAAAAGGAGGGCCTGTCTCTGTATCCAAAAAAACAAAACGATACTTCACATCCTCAACAGGAACAATATCCAAAACATCAGCAGGAGAAATCACACTCAAAGCAACACCTGCAGGCAAAGACTTGTTCAATTCCCTGAACAAATTCCTGCTCCTTGAATCAGCAGGATTCATAACAACAAAATACTTATCCGCGGGATCACGCAAAAACAAAAAATTTGCAGCACGAAAAGGCATATTCCAATCAGAAGACCAGGCAACAGCACGGCCGGACTCCAAAAAATCAGGAGCAAAAATAATCTTATCACCGAACGGATTTGATTTTTTCCCAATCCAGAAATTACAATCACAAACATCAGAACAAGAAAAAGCAATGCCGCTATCAGGAACAGTCAACACCTGAGAGGTATCCTTGCTCTCCAAGGCACTGCTAAAAACCGCATCAATATCAGTAGACAAAGTAATAGCCAAACGCTCGCTGGACAAACTCCTTTGTTTCTGAACCACAGAAAAAAAGAAAAACAAAATAATCGCACCAGCTATCAAAACAAGAATCCAATGAAACTGCAATTCAAAACCTTTTTTATTTACCATGGTGAAACAAAAGTCTTATCTCCCCCTCCTTCAACCCGTAAATCAACAAGACCTCCAGAAATGCCAGTACAAAAATAACCATCCCTCACAACAACATCCTCAATAAGAATAGGAGAATCCTGTTTAGGAACCAAAAAAACATTTTCAGAACCAGTCTGCCAAGCCTCAAACAAAACAGGATATTTTAAAGCAAAACTTCCAACATCTGCACTCAAATCAGAAGAAACAATACACAATTTTTGATATTTCTTTGGCACTCGTAAACTCAATTTCCGAACACTTCCATAATCAGACTTAATCTGCTCAACACCAGAAACCAAAGAAGACTTAAAATCCAGCAAAGCGACCTTTTCAGAACTCTGAATAAAATTAGAAATAGCAGAATAACCATATGTCAAGATTAAAATAAAAACAATGGCAGCAATAACCAGAATAAAAACCTGGCCAATCATCTGAGCTTTTTTATTCATTTTTCTTTTTCCTCTTCGCAATCTTTCTTAACTTATCCAATGTTTCCTCCTGTTCAGGTTTTGGCCTGGCAGGAGCAACAGGTTTCTTTTCAACAGGAGTTTTTAATTTCTGCATCTTTTCCCAAACATCAGGGGGTCCTTTTTTCTTAATCCTCTGTTTCAAATTCTTCAAAGAAATCCATCCTTTCTCTTTTGGCTTTCTTGGAGGACCAATCTTAACCATCTTGCGCAACCCTCTGAACTTATCAACAGGAGGGCTAACAGAAGACGGCGCAACAGACCTTGCTTCAGGCTCAGGCTTTCTGGCAAAAAATTCTTTTAATTTATCACCATATCTTATGTAAACAATATACCCTCCTATTCCCGCGCCCACAATCATTATTATAGCAAACAAAATCCATAATACTGCAGGCAGAATAGATTCAGGATGAGAATCGGGATTCAAAGGATCAAAACCCTCATCAACCTCCTTGCCATCAGACCACTTGTCACTATCTGAATCTTTATTAGTAGGATCAGTGCCATAACCAAATTCTTCTAAATTAGACAAACCATCACTATCCCTGTCTTTTTCAGCATCACCTGAATCATCAGGATCTAAACCATATTTTAACTCCCAATCATCATCCATACCATCATTATCAGAATCTCTCTGCGACTTAGAACATCCCCTTGAATCAACAAGTTCATCTGCCGGAGTATCAGGACAATTATCATTAATATCAATAACACCATCCTCATCAGTATCTTTCTCAGAACAAACACCCTTAACACAGAACAAGGTTTCTGCACAATCAGAATCAACAACACAATTCAATCCCTTAGCACAACCAGAACAAGCACCGCCACAATCAATATCTGTCTCAGTACCATTAAGAATATTATCCTCACAATGATGCTCAACAACACTAATATTAACTTCCGGACCAATACCAAAATCAATCTCCACAGGCAAAACATCAGTAGTCATACCCCCTGCACCATTATTACACCTAACAAAAAATTGATAATCCCCCTCTGACTGCTTCTCAATTCTAGCAACATGAGCAAAACCAAAAATACAATCACCAAAACAAGTGGAAATATCATTCTCATCCTCCCCATAATAACAAAACGCATGTTTATTAGACTCAACCCTTAAAAACAAAGGACTTGAATTCTGATAAGAATCAGTAACACTCTCAATCATAAATGGAACAGAAGTGTCAATAAGAAAATCCAACGGAACACTATCAGTTTTCAACTCAGCAACATCCTCGCAAGCAACATAATAAACATGCTCGCCCTCTTCCTCAACAGTAACATTAATCACGTGAGACCTTTTCAAATCAACACCAAACCCTGGAAACTCATTTTCCATCTCATCAAAAACCTTGGTTGATTCACTATACCTGCAAAAAGTCGGTTCAGAAGTCTGAACCTTTAACTCAACCATAAACCGCAAATCCTCCGGACCAATATAATCAGAAATAACATCAGGATAAACAAAAGCAGTAGTAATATTCGGACGAGCAGTATCAATCTTAAACTCAAAAGTCTTTCTCACAGGAGCAAATCCCTCTGCCTTACAGTAAACATGCAACAAATGAACAGACTTATTATCTTCAGGAATTTTTACATTTTTCAAAGTATGCTCAGTATCGCCGGTAATACTAAATCTTGACAAATAAGCAAACTCTGAAGAAGGAGGTGGAGAAGGAATATTGTAAAGATAACGGCATTCTGCACGAGTATTAGTCTCAACAACAGCATCAAACTCATAAACAGAACTAACACCAAAACTAGGACTCTTTAACCTGAAATCAGGAGCGCCAGTACTAATAAAAAAGAAAGACTCTTTTTCAACCTCATTACCTGCAAAATCAGACGCCAAAACAGACAAAGCCTTCTTGCCTGCAGACAAGCCCTTGACCTCTCCAGTAAACAACTTATTATCTGTACTAGTCAATAAAGACTCAATACTTGTTGGAATCTTCTTAGCAACATAATTATTAACAAAAATAACATCATCAACAGAAGCATTCAACAAAATTGGCTCTGAAGCAGAAATACTAACTTCAACATTGCCTTCATCAAAAAAAGAACCAGATTCAGGATTCAATCCAACAACAGGGGGGACAGTATCAACAGTAAAATTATAATTCAAAGGAATATCCATGAACAAGCCATTCTCATCCTTTGCATTCAAAGCAAACAGATATTTACCGTCAACTAAGTCTGAACCAGTCAAAGTATACTCATAATTAAAACCAGAAGACGGTTCGGCTGTAAAATCAAATGTTTCCGCCCCCCGAGCAAGACCCACAGCAGTCAATTCCGCAGGTTCATTAAATACAACATTAATAACCGGGCTGTCCTCAGTAGTATAATAATTGCCGTTAATAAAATTAGAGTTGCTAACAACAAACCTCAGGATTTTCGGACCCGCACAATTATCACACGCAAAAAAATCAACAGACCTTACAACCTCAACATTACGATTAGGATCAACACTGAAAAACTTCAAAGTATTTTTTCCAGAAACCAAAGTAGCAATAATATCCCTGCCGTCCTTTAATTCCAAATCATTAAGATTTAACCTTGAAGAATTAACCAAAATAAAAGAACTGGTATCACTGCAAGAACCCACACAAACAAAAGTCAAATAACCCGGCAAACCGGTCTTGTCAGAACCAACATCATCAGCATAAGTCTTATCATTAATCTTAATATTCAAATAATCATCCTTTCCAGAAGGCCTGGAAACAAAAACACTTGTCTCAGGAGGAAAAAAATCCCTTTCACAAACCCTCTCATCACAATCAGAAATCTGATTACCGTCTGCATCCTTAAAACAATGATTGGTTTCCTCAGAATAATAACACGCCCCAATATCACAAGCATCAGAACTTCTAGTTGTTATTGTATTGTCACTGCCCAGCTTAATGCCTTCTTCAGGACTGCCGCACTGAGATTTTGAAAAATCAACACAAACCGCCTCTGAACAGGAGGCGGCCAAAAGATTATTCTTGTTAAAAAAACAGGGATTATCCCCAGTACTTAATGCCTCTGCCTTAGCAGGAGAACATGCATCAAAAACACTGCTGTATGATTCATGATTAGCAATAGAGGTAACAGGTGTCTGCGCACACCGAGGGCAATTATCAAAGCGTTTATCAATGCAGACACCCACCCCTATTGATGAAAAAACATCACGCCATTCACAATCCCCAATACCGCACGCATCAGAAGTACAGGCAGACTCTGAATGATAATCAAAACAATTCATTCTTGGAGAACACTCAAAACAAAAATCAACATTAGTCTTAGACTGATCAAAAAAACAGTAATCCTGCGACTCACAAGAAGATTTAGACGAGAATAAACCAAAATCACCTCCCTGCTCGCAAGCGCCAGGAGTAATACAACTTGGCCCTGATGAATCAACAACACAAAGCTGGCCAGAAGAACAGGAAACCGCACCCACTTTCTGAAACAAAATATTGTCAGCATTGCAGGCCCAGGCCTTGTTAAACTTAGAAGCAAAAACAGACCTCACTGCAGAATCAAAATTATTATCAAACTCAGAAGCCAATTTATTACCATAACCATACAATTCCAAATAATCCCTGAAAGACTCATAATAAAACTCATGAACACAAAACTCATTATCTGATTTCTTATGCCAGCACTCCAAATCACCCACATTACCAACTGCAAAAGCAGGATCAGAATCCGAACCCTGGCTGTAATGAGCAACAATCTTATACCTGTAATCAGAATCAAATTCCAAACCAGACTTATCAACATAATACAAACTATTCAATGAAGTATCCCTAAAAACAAAATCAGAACAAGCACTGCCCTTGCAACGATAAATCTCAACATAATCAGCAGGACAAGGCAAACTAAAAGAAAGCTGTAACTGCTTCTCGCCTTTAACAGCAGAAACAACAAGATTCTCAGGAGGGCTCTTAAAACCAGGAGTGCCGCAACCAACAGAAGGAACAGTCACATTAACAGGAGGGGCCGGAGAAATCTGCTGAGTAGCATTACAATACTCAGAACAAGTCTGACCAGGAGAAGGAACACCTGCAAAAGTAAAATTCTTGGCAGTACAGGAAGAGTCACTCTCAAAAGTGCCTGCCAAAGTAACAGGATCACAACAACAACCAATCAAAGCAGACACAGAAGGAACTAACAAAATCGACATCAAGATGCAGATTCCAATCCATACCTTCATTCGCATGTTTCACCAAAAATCTTGATATCCTGATAATCCTCCAGACCGCCGCCATCCCTTGCAATCACTCTTAAAATCATAGTGCTCTTATACAATTCAGGCCTTGCAGGAGACAAATGAAAACTTACTTGGTCTTCATCAGGATCAAAAGCAGACAATTTGTAATTCAACTGGCTACTGCTTGCTCTTAAAAAATTATTATCAATTGAAAACTTAGTACCCAGACAAAAAGTGTTTTCTGAAACAGACCTATTAATCTCAACCAAAGCAGGAGCCCTATTCTTTCTAGCCAAATAAAATGAAAAAGGTTTACCTATAAGTCTTGATTTCCTGTCAGTCAAGATAATAATATCATCATTATTCTTAACATTCTCAACAATCTCAATATCATAACCAGGATACTCCCCTGGATTAAAAAAAACATCAGAAACATCAGAATCAACCAAATTCTTTGCATGATAATACACTCTCCCAAAACTAACCGGATAATTAACAACAAACTTTCTCAGCTCAGCAACAGAACCATCAGAATCAATCACCTTAATAGGCCATTCAACACCAAAAGAAACAAACTCCTCAGTAGACAACTGCGAAATATTCCTTGCAATAATCATCCTGACACTTGGTTTTTTTATCTCAAACGAGACCCCAGGAAAACGCGATTCATCAAAACACCCAACAACATTATTCTCAACATAAATCTCAATCATCTCCTGAACCGATTTTTTGCTAAAGTCATACAATGGAGGAAAATCAGGCAAACCAAAATAACCATAAAACCACGCAATCTCTTCGTTCTCTTTAACAATCCACGGAAAACCATCCCAAGGATATTCAGGAATCTCAGATGTATAAGGACCAACAGTCCCTTCGGGAGGAACAATAGAATAACTCACATTAAAACCATTATACTCAATAAACTCAACAGGATTGTCTATAATGCTCGCCTGTGACTTGTATAACCTACCCCCCTGCCTTCCCAAAAAAACCAATGCCTGCTCAGAAACAGAAGCAACACAATCACGAGCATACTCTCTTACAGAATCCACAACAGTCCTCTTGAAAACCTGCTCAGGAACCTGCTGAACAGACTCCTTCATCTCCTTAAAAGAAGCAATATAAACAACTAATGCAAATGCAACTAAAATAATCAATCCCAAAATCATAAAAAAAGTGACCTGTGCCTTCATGACAACCTCAACTTGGCAGTCATATCTGCCCAAAGATTTACCAATGAATCATCAATCTCGGGAGTCTTCTTTGCAATAACCAATAAATCTCCCGCATCACTGCATAAAACACCGTCATCAACGTTATACACAACATCCTCACAGAAATTACTGATTTCAATATTTTCCATGAATAATCCGATGTAATCATAGCCGAATTCTGTCTGATCCTTTTCCAGGAAACTGAAAATTTTCTTATTGCCTTTCTTGGCAAAATAAATATTATTAAACAATCTTGTTTTTGAAAACATATCCAGATTAGAAGACTCTGCCAAAGAATTCAAAACATCAAACGGCTGAACAATAAAAGAGGATTCTGGATTAATATTGGCAGAAGGTAAATTACTTCCCAAATAACTCTCAGGAAGAACAACAATTGATTCAGTATCGTGATTATACCAGATATTATCACCGCAAAAATCAAAACGATTATTGTCGTTTTTTACAGAATCGCACTTGTTTTTGGAAACATCCAATGCATTGAGAAAAGAATTTTCATCATCAACAGGAATATTCAAGGACGTTCCAAATGCAACACCATCACTATATTTCAAAACACAAACAGAATTAATACAGGGATAACTCCCAGTAGAATCAAAAGGATGACAATTTCTAAAATACTCACTTACAAGGACATTATCCACTTCATATTCAAGATTGTTCAATGCTTTTTCAGGAGAAGAACAAAACAAAGAAAAATCATCAGGAGACTGAGCATTGGCAACTTTCAAAAATTCCAGAGCCAATAATTTAGTTCGCGAAGACCATCCTCCATTTTCACAATAATTATCCAAAATAAACTGCGTAGCATTAACACAATAAGGTTTTGTATCTGTAAAAAACCTATTAGGCTGATTATTCAAACCCCTATCACCTGCAGAAGAAACCAAACACTGAGATTCTGAAGAACAAAAACCAGTAGACCTTCTGTTCCAAGATTCTTTCAATGCAGCAGGATACCAATCTACAGCAACCACAATACTTATTATTAACAACACTAAAAATGCTGCAAACAACAGCTTTTTTTTCATTATTCACCCCTTTTATCACTTACAAACATAACCTTGATCATTAACACGATAAAATGTATCCTTAAGCTGGCAACCAGTGCCATTCCAGCAACTATCAACAGGACAACAACCCTGCTTATGTGCATTAGGAATATTATACTCTGCAGGATTCCACAAAGTCTCATCCATTATAGTAAGCCGTGAATCCTCTGTCAAATGCCAATTTCCATTAGGCAAACAAACAGCATTCAAATCCAGAATAACATCCTTAAACGGCTCACCGCACTGTTTTGTAGTCAAATCAATAAAATCATACCCTTGATACTGCAGAGGAATAGACTTACAGGCCAAAAACTTTCCCTGATAATTAATAATATTAGGATGCAACAAAGTGCCAGAAGGATAAAATTTCTTTTCAAAACAACCGCCAGCAGCCAAAATAGGCAAAGACCTTACTTTTGTCCTTCCAATAATGCAATGCTCTTCCTCAGGATAAAAAAAGTTCTCAATTTTCTTGGACTGATCTTTGGTTAAATCAAAAGAAGTTACAATATCCTCTTTTTCCTGGCAAGGAACAATCTCGCCCCGCCCATATCTATAATAACTTCGAGTAACCATAATCCTGGAAGGGCCTTCCACAGTAACAAAAGAATCCTCATCTTCAAGCCAAAGAGAAAACTCAGATTTATTAGAAACCTTGTTCTTCTCTAATAAAATAGAATCAATCGGAGACGCTTCTGTGGAATAATCAGAATAACTCTCTCCAGGGTCGTCAAGCTCGCTACAACACTTATGACCTGTCCAGTCATAACCTGCAGCATGGCAAGAAACCGCATCCTTTGTATCCAAATCCTTTGTCCAGTCACCATCAGAAGCACAATAATACGCTTCTGTAAAATTAGAAACGCTGCAATACGAAACAGAATTATTATAATGCCTTTCAATAATACCCCTAGGCAAAGCAACAGAATAAAAAGCAACCTCATCAATCAAACCGGAAAACGGCTCCTCAGGTAAAAAAGTCTTTGCGCCTATAACAAACGGCTGAGAAGAAACCTTAATACTCCCAGACAAGTCATCATAATCCTCCCTCTGAGAATTGACAAAAATCTCAGCAGAAGAACCATCATACGACAAAACCACGTGAGACCAAACATTCAAAGTCAAAGGATTCTCAGACTCCAAAAAAACAGAATCCTCCCCAGTATACAAAGAAGCCTTTAATATACCATTATCCAAAAACAACTCATATGCAGACTCCTTATTAAAAATAATCCCCGACCTGTCAGACGGCTTAATCCACGCCTCAACACTAAAAACCGGCCAAGAAACATTAAGAAAAGAAGGAGAAACCTCAATATCTGAAACAGGACTATCAAAACGGGCAGCTCGGCCAATATTGCCCTCAACAAAAGAAACATCATTAGCAATACCATCAGCAAAATCACGAACAAAATTATCTGTATCACCATCCAAAGGCCAATACGCAACCATGCCTGCCGGACAAACCAAATTAGACAAATTCAAAGTAGTCTCCCCCAGTTCAGCAGAATTATAAGAAGAAAAAGGACGGCCAGCAGAACACTCAAACATATCATCACCCAAACAAACATACTCCTTAGAACCATAAGAAGTAGATAAACTAAAAAAATCACTCTCACCAGACGTTGCCCGCGAACAAACACGAATATTAACACCCTCCTGCACATTCCTAGAATACCTTTTAATAACACCCAAATCAGAATAACCCGAAGGACAGGCCTGAATAGGATTAACAGACAAAGAATAAACTGCTAAAGAATCAGGCGAATTAACACAAACATTAAACTCACGAGAAAACAACATATCCAACACATCCCCCCCGCCCCGCAAAATACTGGAATAATCCGAAGGACATTCCATACGCGGACCTTCCAAAACAGTATAATTCAACGGCGCTGAAAAATCACTACAAGACAAAAAAGCATCCCCATCAGAAACCATAGTTCCAGGACAGTCAAAATCAAAAATCTCACCAACATTCTCCTTGAAAAGCCAGGCCCAATTGCCGTTCTCCAATAATCCACACCAAGCATTAACCTCTTTATCATCCCAAAAATCAACATAACCGCATTTCACATCACGACCGCAACACACACCCTTATAAAAATCACCATGAGCAGATAAACAATCAGTATCTTCAGTATAATCACATTTATTATTCAAATCACCATCATAACAAGCCCAAATCCCATTAAACCAGTTATCAGTAGAAGTCTCCAAAATATCAGAATCAAACTTATCACCGACCCAAACAAGAACACGAGGATTGCTTGACTTCACAACAAAATCATCTCCAGAAGTCTCAACAAAAGAAAAATCGCCAAGAACACTCTTAATAGAACCAAAACCAACAATTCCAGACCTAGAAGAAATAGCAGAAGAAACAGAGCTGCCTTCAACAAAATTAATATTCCCCCGAATACGCGGATGACAATTGCCTCTTGAACACTCAGAAAGCAAATCAGAAGTAGACTTAATATTTACCCCGTCACCCTCCTGAAAAAGAAAATCAATTGTTCTCCAACAATCACGGCCAGTCTTGCAAATATCCCGAGTTTCACTTATTTGCGCCACTTCCCCCATATCAGTCAGCTCAACATACCACCGGCCAGAGCACCGATAATACTCTTTAAACGCCTCCATATTTACCTTGCCAACAAAAACAGGACGAGAAAAATCAAACATAAAATTAAAAGGAACCTCAGGACGATAAGCATCCAACTCTCGCGATCCCTCCTTGCCGACAACCAGATTAAATGGAGCAGCAGAAACAGAAATGGATAAAAGTACTATAATAAGTGCTATAATGATAAACGCTCTTTTCATAACCAAACCCTCTTTTAAGTTATTAGCGTTATATATAGTATATAAATGTTTTGCCTTTAAAAAGATTTAAATAGAGTAAAAATAAAATAAGGAGTAATGGAGAAAAAAATCATACTTATCATCACAATAACTGTGCTGTGTTTAAGCACTCTAGGCATCTTATTTTACTTCCTCCTACCCTCCCAGCAAATCAAGAGCTGTGAAGAAATCAATGAAGAACTCTATAATTATGTAATGGCAATCAAAAACCAGGATATTTCATACTGCGGAAACACAGGCAATCCTGACTTTTGCAAAGCACACGTGATGAAAGATATTAGTTTCTGCAATACACAAGAAAACACAAACTACTGCAAAGCAATAATCACAGAAAATGAAGGACTGTGCCCTGCAGAAGACTGGTGGTGCAAAGCAGACGCAAGCAAAAATCCCTCATACTGCAACAAAATGCCTGAAAAAGAAAGAGAACAATGCAAAGCAGACATAACACTTAATGAAAAATATTACACACAAGAGAACCTATGTTAACTCTACCTTTGACTTTTTCTTAAAAGTTCTGTTTAAGGAGTCCCTGGCTTCTTTAGCATGCATGCCTAACACAGTAAAAAAAGCAACCAAATCCTTAGGAGCCCGCATCTGCATAGGATTATTAGTGAAAGAACCAATAACTGTTTTTACTTTATTTTTTCTGACCAAAATAATATTCTGCTTTATCCTGCCGATTATTTTAGCACGATTAATCTCGCAGGCATTAAGAACCATGCTGAATGAAAACCCCATACACACATTGTTTTGATAAGCGGCCTTTGCCATAATATGATTAAAACCAGAACCTCTATGATGCATAAAATCCTTTTTCTGCAATTCCAAACCAAAAACGCATAATGGTTTTGCCTTTTCAAAAGCCAACCTTGGATCCTTAGGAGCCTTAACAAAAGCAGACACACCTTTCTGAACTTTTTTTTCATCAGAAATCAAAAAATTAGTAATTTTGATATCCTCCTTTTCTGTGTAAAACTGAGTCTTGTTAACATACAAAAAGACCAATTCATCAAAACCCAATTTTTTAGCCATCCCAATAAATTCCTTTTCATTCCCACAAGGCATGACAATATCTTTCATAACTGTGAAATAGAGAGATAGTTATATAAATCTTCGCTTCTTGAACAGGATTATGGAAGAGCGAGTACAAAAAATCATGGCGGAAGCAGGGATTGCCTCCAGAAGAAAATGCGAACAAATGATTAAAGAAGGAAGAGTAAAAATAAACGGACAAATCGCCTGCCTCGGAGACAAAGCAAGTTCCACCGATAGAATAACCGTTGACAACAAACCAGTAAAAAAAGAAGAAAAAGTGTATATCATGCTGAATAAACCAATCGGGTTTGTAACAACAGTTTCTGAACAGCACGGAATGAAAACAGTAATGAAACTTGTAAAAGATATCAATAAAAGAATATTTCCCGTCGGCCGCCTGGATAAAAACACAGAAGGATTATTATTAATGACAAACGACGGAGAATTAGCAAATAAACTAATGCACCCAAGACATAAAGTATGGAAAACATACGAAGCATGGCTAAGCAGACCGTTCAAAGACATTGAGAAACTGCGCAAAGGAATAGTAGTGGACAGAGTAAGAGTAGAACCCAGAATAAAAAATATAAAAGGAAAAAAAATAATACTGGAAATACAAGAAGGAAGAAAACATATTGTTCGCAAAATGTTTGGAAAACTCGGTTATAATGTTACCAAATTAAGACGAACACAAATCGGACCTCTAAAATTAGGAAAACTGGCAAAAGGAACATGGAGATATTTGAAGAAATACGAATTAAAAGGATTAATGTTTAATAGATAATCCTAATTAGGCTTTTTAACAAAACCTAACAACTGACACGCCCTGCAAACTTCTGATCTTGAAGGTTCTTTGCATTTTTTACAAGCATTGAGCTTTCCTTTCTGCTTCAGCACTTCTTTTTTCCATTGATCTAAATTATTGAGAAGATACTTCACAATATTCTGTTTTATATTAGGATAATCTTTTTCTAAATTGTCCAGCATATTACGAATATAATTCCTATACGCATCAATTGCACAAGGACACCGGCCATACTTAACAGGAAACTTCATTTCCTTAGAATATTTTTCAATGTCTTTTTCACTCGTTAAATACAATGGTTTTATTCTGGGAACAAACTTGCTGTCTCGAATAATCCCCGGACAAGGACCTAAGCGAGCATTCATCTCTTTTTTATTCTTAAAAAGATTCATCATAAAAGTCTGGGCCTCATCATCAAGATTATGCCCTGTAACAACCTTGCCTGCTTTTAACTTCCTAGCGTAAAAATTAACCAAATATCTTCTTAACACACCACAAACAGTACAAGACTGCAAATTCCACCCTTTTGATTTAATCAAAGAAACAATATGACACAAAGAACTGCCATAGGCCTCTCTAAAAGAAACAATGTGCAATTTAATGTCCTGTTCTTTGCAGAATTCTTTTATATTTTTCAAATTTTGTTTGGTATAATTACCGATTAATACATCAATTGTAATTGCCTCAACAGCATAACCGAGTTTTTTCAGAACATACAAGATAGCTGTAGAATCCTTGCCTCCTGAAACAGCAACCAATAATTTATCATCAACACTAATCAAATCAAACTTTCTAATAGTATTCCTTATATTTTTCTCAAACTGCCTTGCAAACGCGCTCTCTAAAACCATCTAATCTCTCCTTGATTTGTTCTTTACTAAATGCAGACAAAGGACGAAAAACAGGAAGTTCAAACTTGTATTTTTCCACTGAGTTGAACGTATCTGAAACAATAAATCCCTTGGAGTGCTTTTCCCTGGCAAAAGCGTTCATTTCATTATATGTTTTTAAAATTTTTAAGTTTATTTTAGAACCATAATTAAATTTCCTAAGCAAACCGATATCAAATTTCTTTTTACCAACACAAAAAACATCACAACCCCTTTTCATCATAAGAATAGCAGACAACAAAGAAGACTCATCATCTGTTTTGACAATAACATTGCCCTCAATACCCAAAGGCAAACCTCCCAACCCTTTTATTTTTTCAGTAAAAAGATAAACCATACCGTCAATTATCTCAGCATATATAGTAATATCCGGTTTTTTTAAATTAACCTGTGCTTTGGTCTTATCCTGAATAAACAAACCAAGCTCTTTGGCAAACTCCATTGAATTAACAGGAAAAGACTTGTCCAGTCTTTGGCAGGAAACACAAAAAGACTTGTTTTTAAGTTTATCTTTTATCAAATTCAAAGCAGTTTTCTTGATTTCCTCCATGTTAAAACCTGCATTAACAGTCTCTGAAAAAGAACCAATACCAAAAACACAATTCAAAGGCCTGCAGAACTTTATTCCGGAGATAAGAATTCTCCCCCGGGGATTTTTAATCGAAGAAAATGCAATCTGATTGCGATCAAGACATGAACGTATATTATTCATCAGTTTTTTCTCAAAAACAATCCTATTTTTCCCCTTAAGCCCAATTTCAGAATACCTGACAATCACAGAACTCATTTTTTATTCTTAAAATCCTCAATCGCTTTATGCAATGCATCAACAGCAAGCAAAGAACAATGAAGCTTTGGAGCAGGAACCCCCCCCAGTTTCTTAACCAAATCATCTTTTGTTAATTTCAAAGCATCCTCAATATTCTGGTTCTTAACCATATCACACAACAAATCAGAAAAACTAATTGCAGCAGCACACCCCAAAGTCTTGAATTTGGCATCTACTATCTTATTATTTTCAACTTTAATATATAAATGCATGACATCACCGCAAGACCTATTGCCGACCATGCCAATTCCATCAGGATTTTTGATTTCCCCAGCATTTTTAGGATTACGAAAACGCCTTAAAATCTCATCAGAATACTGAAAACTCATGTTATGGTGAAATCCTCCTTAAATTTTTAACAATCTCCCCGACAGATTCAATAACATAATCCAACTCCTCCTTAGTAGTATACTTGCTCAAAGTAAACCGAATGGTTCCATGAGAATCCTCGGGTTTTAAACCAATAGCTTTCAAAACATGGCTGGATTCAAGTTTTGAAGAAGTACATGCAGAAGAGGTTGAAACAGCAATACCCTTATCATCCAAAGACAATAAAATAGATTCCCCCTCTACATTTTGAAAAGCAACACTAACATTATTGCACAAACGATTTTCCTTAGAACCATTCAAAGAAGTTCCATCTATCTTTAACAATTCTTCGACCAAATAATCGCGCATTTTCCGCATTATTCTAACATCCTCTTCAGTAATAATATCAATCGCCCTTGCAAAACCAATAATACCCGAAACATTCTCAGTACCTGCTCTTTGATTAAATTCTTGAGGACCTCCATCAATCTGCTTGCACAACTTAACTCCTTTTTTAACATATAACACTCCGATACCTTTAGGGCCATGAATTTTATGCGCTGAAAAAGTAGCCAAAGACAAATTAAACTTTTTCACATCAACACCAACCTTACCCAAAGACTGAACACAATCAGAATGAAACAATACATCATTTTCATTGCAAATCTTTCCGATTTCTTCCAAGTTCTGAATAGTTCCAATCTCATTATTAGCATGCATTATTGAAACCAAAACAGTTTTATTGGTTATTGAATTTTTTAACTGCTCCAGATTAACAAAACCCTGCTTGTCAACAGCAACATAAGTAATTTCAAACCCCTTTTTTTCCAAAGCCCGACAAGTATTCAAGACAGCAGGATGCTCAAACTCCGAAACAACAATATGATTGCCCTTTTCTTTTAATTGATAAGCAACGCCCTTAATCGCCAAATTATTAGCCTCAGAACCGCCGCTTGTAAAAATAATCTCTTCTGACAACGCATTAATCTTATTAGCAATCAATTCTCTTGAAGTTTCAACAGCATCCCTTGCTTCCTGACCCCACTTATGAAGACAAGAAGCATTACCATATTTTTCAAGAAAATACGGCTTCATATCCTCCACTACTTCCGGAGCTGTCTTAGTAGTTGCAGCATTATCAAGATAGACTTTTTTCATATAATATTTCAGCTCTGCAGGGTTTATAAAGGTTATCATATAAAGGACACTGTCCCAAATCTCAATAATGCCCGGATTAGCAGCTTCAAATCTTTTGGACTGTTAACGCATGGCTGACATGCTCGCCAAAACAAGCTTTGCCGGCAATCATCGTATTCTCTGGTTTCTCTGCATGAGACCGTCCTCTTGTCAACCCCATATTACAAACGACAAGATTTAACTAATCTACTAACATACAATCAGGACAGAGCCCATATAAAACAAATATCATACTGCGAAAGCTTTTTAAAGGACCTATAAATACTAAAACACATGGTTGAAGGCAGAAAAAAATCAAGAACTCTAAGAAGAGTAATGAAAAAAACGCCCGGCAAAAAGACCAAAAAAGTCTACCTAAAAAGAAAACCGGGAAAAGCACAGTGCGCAGACTGCGGGGCTTACCTAAAAGGAGTTCCAAGAGAAAGACCGCACAAAATGCAAAACATGCCAAAAACCAAAAAAAGACCTGAACGCCCATACGGCGGAAAACTTTGTTCTAAATGCATGAGAAAAACCATCATTGCAAAAACAAGAACAAGCAAAACTTCCAAGTAGATTAGGCAACTACTACTAAGAACCGGAAGAAGGAGGGAAAATAAAATGATTGAAATCGGGCAAATATGCGTAAAAATCGCAGGAAGAGACGCAGAAAAAAAATGTGCAATAGTTGACATTCTGGAAGGCCAATATGTGATGATAGACGGCGAAACAAGAAGAAGAAAATGCAACCTGGCTCATCTAGAACCCTTGGAAGAGAAAATTGAAATCAAAAAAGGAGCCAGTCATGATGAAGTAAAAAAAGCTTTCAAGAAACTAAAAATAACTATTAAAGATTCTAAACCTAAAAAGACAGCTATGCGACCAAGAAAACTAAGAAGAAGTAAATTAGCTAAAACAGCAGAACCAGAAGCAAAAACTGCAGAGAAAAAGGTCAAGAAGAAAAAGAAAAAAACAGCTAAAGAAGAAAAGAAATAATTCTTTTTTTCTTATTATTTTATTATCTTAAATAATTCTGACAAGTTTAGTTCAAAACCTGCCGCAGGCATGTCAAGACCCCATGAAGTAAGAACTGCAGGATGAATCTCTCCAACAAAACCAACAGGCTTGTCATTAATTACAACCTGCGCAACCCTCCCAGAAATAAAAGAAGAATGCTCCATATCCTGATAAACAGCCACAACATCGCACGCCTTTAAAATTGCATCAACAGCCTGCCTGGCCTTTGTAAAACTAACACCCACATGAGAAGAAATGCCAGCAATACGCTCCTCATCAGTAATTGTATCATTACGACGCACACTGACCAGTCCCTGCTCAAAAATCTTCTGAGGAAAATCAACATGTTTATTATGCATCAACACATCCATCAAACCAGGCAATAACCAAGAACGTAAAACAGAAAAACCAGCAGACATGGGATTATCAATCTCAACCAAATCCAAAGCCCGTTTTAAATTCATCCTCTCAACCAAAACCTCCCTAGACGTCAAGATAGGACTTAAAATCTCCTGATACTCCAAGCCAACAGCAATATCTCTTAATTTATCAACCTTTTTCTGCAAATCAAAAGTTCCTCCGATAGTATACGCAGTCAAAGGCAACGGCTCAACATTGCCAAAACCATACATAATACCAATATCCTCAATAACATCAACAGAATGCATAATATCATTCCTAAAACAAGGAATTTCAACATTACCACTCTTAAAATTAAAACGGGCCATCTCTAATAATTTCTTGATTTCAGAATCCTTTAATTCAATACCTAATAAAGAAGAAACCTTATCAGTATCCAATTTATGCTTTTCAACACAAATATCCGGAGTGATAACATTCTTGCCAACATAAGAAATCTTAACAGAATGAATACTAAAACCCCTCATAGACAAAACATGAGCAAAAATATTTGCGGCCAAATTAACACCTTCTGCATCAGTTCCAGTTGCCTCAAAAAACAATTCGTTATCCTCCAAGTCCAGCTTGCCCATCGTATGAGAATTAATAATAGGAGGAAAAGACAAAATCTCCTTATTAGAATCAGACAATAAAGGATACTTCTTTGTGTTCTCCAAAATCCATGCAAACTCCTTTCCCTTAGGATGTTCTTCCAAAATCTCAGCCAAAGTCATCTCTTTTGTAAATTCCAAAGGAACAAAACGAACAGACTTGGGAGGAACCGCCTTATAATAAACAGGAAAACTGATTTTCCTTGAAGGATAAACACCAATAGCAACTTTTTCTCTTCTTCTGCCAAAATTCTCACAAAACTTTTCCTGCAACTGAATTACCTGTTTTAAAAAAAACTCATCAATCTTCCCGCCCTTTGCAACAAAAGCAGAAATAAAAGGACGAACAGACCTGACAGATCTGTCAGCAATAATCTTATAATCCCCCTTTTCAATCTTAATGTCGGGAATTCCTTTTTCCTTGCCAAGAACCCCTTTAAACAAAATAGCCAAGCCCTCAACACACCACAAATAAGGCAAGTTAGTATCATTAAACTGCACAGAAACATCATCCCCTTCAATTCCAGACAATTCCGCTTTTGCATAAGCCAGCAAATCAGGCAAATCCTTCTCACTAATCTTTTTACCAACCAGATTATTCAAATCCTTCAAAGAAATATTTATTGTCGGCATGAAACCACCTTTTGATTCCTTAGAAACTCCAAATCATGAGAGAATAAATGACGAATGTCATTAATACCAAGCTTAAACATAGCAATGCGATCAATACCAATACCCCAAGCAATAACACTCAATTTTTTTCCAGTCAGCGGCCGAACCAGCTCGGGCCTGAAAATACCCGCCCCGCCTAATTCAATCCAGCCCATTTCAGGATGCTTTGCAAACAATTCAACACTCGGCTCTGTAAAAGGGAAATAACCAGGAACCAACTTTATTTCCTCTGCGCCGGCAAACTCTTTTGCAAACGTCTTAAGCAAGCCAAATAAATGCCTTAAATTAAGATTTTCCTCAACAACAATACCTTCAACCTGATAAAAATCCGCATTATGAGTTGCATCAACAACATCCTTTCTAAAACAACGAGCAATAGCAAAATATTTTCCAGGAATACTCAAATTATCTGAAGCAAGCATTCTGGCAGAACAAGCAGTTCCCTGAGACCTCAAAACTAATCTATGTGTTCTTGCAACATCAAACTCGTAATTCCAACCTCTGCTATCAGTATTAAAACCATTTTCGTGAGACGCCTTGACCCTCTTAACTAACGCCTCATCTAATTTTGCCCTCTTGGGTTCCTTAACATACAAAGCATCATGAATATCGCGCGCAGAGTGAAACTGGGGCATATATAACGCGTCCATATTCCAAAATTCAGATTCAACCAACGGTCCAGCCATCTCTACAAAACCAAGAGCCTGAAATTTTCGCCGCACATCATCCAAAAACAATCGATAAGTCTGTTTTTTCCCAGGCCATACCTTAGGAACATTAATACTAACATCATAACGCCTGAAATTCTTATTGCGCCATTCTCCGGATCTTAATAATTCCGGCTTAAGAACATCCACAATCTTGTCATCTCCCAAACCCTGAGCAAGAATATCCTTTCCCTTAGATAAAAGCTTAACATGTTTAAGCTTCTGCATCTCAATACGGACAATATTTTTTCTTTTTTTCAGATTCTGCAAAGCCAACTGCTCCTCGGGCTCCAAAGATTTAATATCCAAAGGAAAACTTTTTTTCAAAAATTTTTCTTCTAAAAAATCTTTTTTTACCCGCTTTAAACCTTCATCAGTCAACTTAACCTTAAGCTCTTTGTTCTTAATAATCAGAACCATTGCTTTTTTTCTCAAAATACCCAAACAACTATTCAATTCGTCCTTGGAAAGTTTTGTTAATTTCTCCAAACGAGAAATAGAAAGCTCCCTTTTCTTTAATGCATTGACAAACAAACGTTCGGGCAAACCATTCTTGGCATATTTCTGTCCATTCTTATCAAGACTAACAACTTCCTTTAATTCGGTAGAAATCTTGACAATCTTCTTGTTCTCAAGCCACTGCAAAGCACGCATGACCTCAACTTCCTTCAGACCAGTAGCTGAAACAATCTCTGGAAGAGTCTTATAAGAATTAAGAACAGGCAAAACCTTACGTTCAAGCGGATGCAAAGTATTGATAAGTTTTTTAATATCTGTCATGGTAAAAGCAACTCATGAAAAAGAAAATAAAAATCAAGGCTTTTTCATGGATTTCCATGCTGTATCAAACAGGTTTTCCAAAGCCTTTGCAAAAAAAGGAGTATTCACCCAAATACCAACATCATAGGTAGGATGAACTTCCTTATCATCCAATATCATAAACACTATTTCTTTGCCGTCAACAACACAAAACCTGGCCTTTCCATCTGCGTTACGAACATCTGCAACAGAAGATACCTCCTTCAAAGCCCCCTTTGTCTCCTTATTAAGAGGAGCAGCAATCCTTACCTTGACTCCTTTTTTCTTTAATTTTTCAAAAACTGGCTTAAGCCCCTCAACTTTTCTCAAAAAACCTTGAGAAGTGGTCATAAGAGTAACAGATTTTGAAGCATTACGTATAGTCCTTTCAAGATGAGAATACAAGTTGTGACGACCCTTTAAACTGCCACTTAAATCAGAAGGCTCTACAAGTTCAATTCCCTGTGAATGCAAGGAATTAAGTTCTCCGAGAACCTCATTGGACTTAAGTTCTTCCAAACGCTTTATTTTTTCCTGGGCATCAGAATACATATTTTTCTTAACGCGCTCTAAAACTTCTGCAGGAGGAACTGCAATATACTTAATAGGTTTTCCAAGTTTCATAATAACAAAGCCTTTTCTCTCAAGACTTTCAAGAACATCATAAGACCTTGATCTTGGAACATTAGCAATATCTGATAATTCACCCGCGGTTGCAACGCCACGAGACAACAAGCTAGTCCAAATTTTTACTTCATACAGATTCAGTGAGAAAAAACGTCTTAGCTTGCTCAAAAACTCTTCTTTAACAATCATACATACCTCCCCCCTTTTTTGTTATTAAGTTGAGGTAAACCAACATTACTATTAAAATGTTACGGTTTTTCGGCACTACCTTCGGGGGACTGTTACCGAGGAGTAAAAATACTCCAAACCTTGTTATTATTATGAAATACTAAAAAGAGTATCTATATAAACATTTGTGGAATAAAGTATATATTTCCCAAAATATAAAGAAGTTTATCGACTAATACGACAATTTAAAGCGCAAAAGACCTGCAATTCCCCCTAAACCCTTTAATTTTTTCCCACCTTCATGATCCCCTGTAATAATAACTACTTTACCCCTTGCATTATCCACAGACTTCATTATACCTTCCAACATCTCAAAATTATTCTCCTGCCTATATTCCCGTATCAGTTCATCAACTATCAACAAAATTTCAACCGCCCCCAATTCTGCGGCCTGCTTTGTCTCTTTCAAACCATAAACTGCTTTTCCATCTTTAGAAATTTCCTGCAAAACCTGCTCCACCAAATTAATCTCTTTAGAAATTCTTTCCAACTTTAATGCCTCTTTTGTTTCCTCTCTTTTCAATACTTCTGTGATTGCGGATTCATCAACCGAAGAACAGGTTGCCTGAATAATTTTTTCCTTTAAAGCATTGTTTTTCAAAAATTTAAACAATTCCTCTTTCCAAAAAGCAGGACTTGCCAATATAATCCTATCAAGCTTATACCGAACCTTATATTCCTCTAATTGTTTTATTATTTTCTCATAAAAACCTCCCTTGGGCTTTGTGTCAACATCTTTTTTGGCAACGTCCCCCTTGATTTTAGCCAATAATTTATAACCTGTTCTAGTCATCAAAGCAAAAAAAGCGTCCTCCCTGTCAAAAACACAAATCAAAATCTTGGGAAACTTAGACTGTGCAGCCTCTTTTAATCTGTCGATCTGATAAGAAAACCACTTCGGCTTATTAATTACTAATCTTGTTCCAACATCAACATTAAAAGAATGATGGGCCCCCTTAGGAACATCATCCGGCCCCTCTACAATTGTTCCCAATATTCGTAACGAACTAGTTGTTTTAGAAAACTCAACTTTTTCAACATTAATCATCATAAAAACAGGCTTCCTGACTGCCTCTTTTTCAGAAGAACCTACCTTTATTTTTCTCAAAGTCTTGCCACTAACCAAATCCCCCGGCTCTATCAACGTACTAAGATACCATAAATCATCACTTGATTCAACAGTAACTTTAACCTCGCCTTTCCGTATATTGGAAGTTATTGCTTTCATATACAGCATAATATCAGTTAGAGCATTTAAAACTTATGGGATTTAAGCAAGAAAAACAGAAATACCTGTTGCGAAACTTATGAAAACATTTAAATATACTGTATGTTAAAAACACTATATATAGCTAGTGTAAAATTGTTGAGTTAATTTATATAGCCAATGACATATTTCAACAATTTTCCAAAATAAAAAAAAATCAAAGATTTTTTTATAACACTCTAAAAAAGGTGATTAACTATGAAAAAAAGAGGCCAAAAAGCAATTCCAGGCAGTGCAGCAGGTGCATTAATCGGACTAATAACTCTCCTAATAATATTCTATATAATACTAATACCTCCTGCAGAACGAGAAAAACTGCTGGATGACGCAGCATACATAACTCCAGAAGGGGGAGAAGTATTATTCAGCGAATACATAGGAAGATTATCTGCCTCTCCAGATGAAGACGCAAAACATCTAATCCCGAATATGCATCTCAAAGAAATAACAGAAGCCACCACACTGGCCTATGAAAACTCATTCATGATAAAAAAAGGCCTGACAGAACAGTATAAAACAATAGACTTCTTTATTGAAGACCCCGAACATACAAACAATGTGATGGTAAGCTTTAACACACCAACACACACAGGAACACTAAAAATACTATGCAATGGATATACCATATTTGAAGGTGATGTCAATACTGAAAGCCCGATGCCTGTAAAAATCAACAAAAACTATCTTGAAAAAGAAAACAAACTAACACTAGAAGTACATGGTTTTGGAGTGCCTGCAAAAGTGTATTCCTTTGAAAACTTCAGAATCATCGGAGATGTAACCAATGTCAAAAAACAAGAAGCGAGCCACTTAATATCAGTAACTGACGAAGAATATGACAATTTTAAAAGCGGATACCTTGATTACATGCCAATATGCAACCAAGCAACAGTGGGCGCGCTTGAAGTGATACTAAACGGACAAGAGATTAATTCAGGAATACCCAACTGCAATAGCCTGGCAAGAATACAACTGGATAAAACAAATCTTAAACGCGGAAGAAATGAAATAACCTTTAGACTGATATCTGGAACAATAAACATAGAACAAGCCAGGATAAGAACATTCTTAAAATCAAAAACCGCCTGGTCAAGATACTTCTATATAAGCACAGAACAATACGATTTGATACAAAATAACGACGCAATACTTGAAATAGAATTTGCAGATGACGGCTATTCCAAAAAAGCACAAATGACACTAAATGGAGAGTTGCAAATGATAAAACAACAAGAACCCTATTTTGCACGCGACATAAGCTCAATAATAAAACAAGGAAACAATCACATTTCAATTAAGCCAGAAACTAATCTGAATATCATGGAAATTGAAGTGAGGATAGAATGAGTGATGATTCTTCCATAAAAAAAATTAAAAAAGTTTTCCAGGGTGAAAGCTGGGGAATCAAAGAATTTTCAGTACTGATATTTGCAATAGCAGTCCAACTGTGGGACCTTAATGTAAGATTATCAGGCACATATTTTTCAACAATCAATTATCAAATAATCTCGCTTTATTTTTCGTTAGCAGTTATTGCAGCAATAATTCTTGATAAAAAACCCCCGTTTAAAAAGATATTCGCTCGGATAGGAATTGGACTGCCATTTTTTCAAAAACTGTTCGGCTTTTTGCTGTTTTCCTTTATCGCATACTGTATACCTTTTGCAAATTATATTTTTATGAAAATACCCGAATACGGAGGCATCCCCCTAAGAACAATAACAAGTGCAATATTAATTTTCTGGCCAATATGGATAATCTATCTTGCATTCAGCGAGCCAAAAAAACTTGCTCGCTGGGCAGGAAGCATATACCTCCTGATTTGGGTAATAATACTAATAGTAAGCATAGCGCCCCTGGCAGCATACCAACTCCAAGATGCAGAAATACCAGGAGTAATGCCAGGACGAACAATAGGATCATTATACCGAGAATTAGTAGGCGGAGCAAAAGAATGGAAACAAACAATAGAAGGAGGGACAATAGGAGGATATGAAAAAATAAAAAAAGAAATACAAATAGGAATAGAATATTCAAAAACAGGAATAGACCCTACACAAGCAAAAGTAGATGCGGCAAACAAAAGAGACCTGGGAGTACAAGTACTGCAAATGAAAGCATCCTCGCCAGTATATTACGAAAACGACCAAGTAAATGTTTATGCACAAATAAAAGCAGAAACACTGGAACAACCTGTAACAACCAAAGTAAAATGCTACGCTACAAGCGAACCAATACCAGGCCAAATATTTCCCTCAAATGAATTTACAATAGAAACATATGATGTACAGGATGTTGACTGCGTATTTCCTTCAGACAATCTTGAAGAAGGCCTTCATACAATACATCTTGACACAGAATTCAACTTTGAAACAGTATCTTATTTTGAAACATTTTTCATGAACGAAGAAACATTAAGAGAACTGCAAAAAAAGAAACAAGACCCTCTTGCAGGATATCCAAAACCATCAGCAACCAGCTCAAAAGGTCCTGTTAACATCAACATAAAAACACCAGAAGCGCCAATACCCTCGGCGCCAGACAAAAGAATGACTCTAAGCATAACCCTACACAATACAGGACCGGGCCAAATCAAAGAACTCAAAGAAGTATACATATTCATACCCAAAGGACTGGGCATTTCCACAGCAATAGACGGCAGAAAAATCTATCAAAAAATCGAGTGCAATGAACTTCCTTCAGAAGAAGCAAAAGTCTGTGTCCCAGACACAACCACAGTATACAAAGTGTCCGCAGATGAACTTAAAAAAGAACTATACAAAAATATTGTACTAAGCCGGGAATTCAGACTATACCTTGAAATACAAGATTACGATGCATTGCTTGGCGAATCAATAATCAAGCCGGGAAATATCTACGCATCTGCAAAATACGATTATGAAATGGACCAAAAAGTCCAGATAAAAATACAAAAACAACCAACATCAATATGATAAAAAAAATAATTTGCTTGACAATGCTGTTTATTTTAATCGGATGTACAGGGATGCGCTTCCCCAAAAACAAAGAAGCAATACCCGTTCCAGACATACACCAAGGAACAACAGCTATAGAAATGCAATACACAGAAGGGATGCCTCCCAAAGAAATATTTGAAAAACAACTGTTTGAAATCGGACTGGAACTTCAAAATAAAGGAGCAACAGACATACAAAATGGAATATTCAATCTTGCAGTAAACGAACAATTCATAACACTTCTTGATGAACAAATGACCCGATTCAATATCAAAGGAAAATCTGTATACAATCCAATAGGAGGTAAAGAACAAATAAGAATAAAAGCACAAAGCAGAGAATTAGGAAGGCAAATAAGCGGACAAAGCACAACACTAATCGCAAACGCCTGTTATCAATACCAAACAAAAGCAACAATACTCACATGCATAGACCCACAACCGCTAAAAAAAGAAACAAAAGTATGCACAGTACAATCCCAATCAACACCCCAAGGCCAAGGAGGGCCGATAGCTGTCACAAATATTGAACCCAAAATGATGCCTCACCAAAACCCGGATAAAATAAAACCCGCCTATGTAATAACCATAAAAAATCTTGGAAACGGACAGGTAATAGAACCAAATACGATATATGACGCATGCACAGGAAGAAATATAGGCAAAGAAAATTATGATATCCTTTTAATCAACGCCCTACTATCCAATGAAATACTAAACTGCGAACCACAAACACTAAAATTAAGACAAAATGAAAACAAAATACTATGTGAATCAACAGCAGGAATACCAAAAACAGCAGGAAACTATCAAACACCAATAACAATAGAACTAGAATATGGATATATACAAACAATACCAAAAACAATAAGAATCGCCAAAAGAACATATTAAAAAGAAAAATTTATAATATAACAAAAAAAAGGAATGAATATGAAAAAAGAGATGGTTTTGCTGACAATATTGCTTCTGATAGCTGGGTGTACACCCGGCACACAGCAACCTGACAAAGAAACACAGCCAGCAGATTACAGATCAGGCAATCAAGGCCTGAGAATCAGCTTTGTACCAAATATGCCGCCACACAGAATATTCGACACAGATGAAATAAATGTGCTCATAGAATTAGAAAATATGGGAGCATACACTACTGAAGGACCAGCAGACCGAGTATACTTATCAGGATTTGACCCTGCAATACTATCAGGAATAAAAACAAGCGGAAAATCCATACCCCGCTTAGAAGGTAAAGGACCATATATTTCCCGCGGAGCAACAGACAGAGTTTCCTTCTCAGGAATACCTGCCATACTGAGTGTAAAAAATATAGACAAATACCCTTTACGACTGCTGGCAACTGCCTGCTATGAATACCAAACAATTGCTTCAGCAAACATCTGCATAGACCCCAACCCATACAAATTAAGCACAACAGAGAAAGTATGCACACCAAAAAGTGTATCAATGGGAGGGGGGCAAGGAGCACCAATCGCAGTAACCAATATAGACGTAGAAGCAAGCCCGGGATTAACAAGACTACGCATAGACGTGCGCAACACAGGAGGAGGAGAAGTATTCAAACCAGGAATAGACACAATGCAAAGATGCAGCCCATACACATCAGGACTTGGATTTGACGAAATAGACTATGTCCGAATAACAGATGTAAGCATGCCAGGATACTCAATAATGCAATCATGCCGACCCCTTGATCAAGGATACCTCCGCTTGGTAAACGGCAAAGGAACACTCTACTGCGAAATAAACACAAGAGGTCAATCAGTATACATGACTCCAGTAACAATCAAACTTGATTACGGCTATAAAAATGTAATATTCAAAGACACTGAAATAATATCAGTTCAATAATACTTTTGAGGTGAAAAGATGAAACGCACAAAAAACAAATTTTTTGACGCGCAGAAACCCAAGAAAAATCAAAAGATTTCTCTTGCGAACAAAGCTTTTCCTGTGAAAACAATCATTTTAGGACTGCTTTTAATTGCTTTAATAGGGTGCCAACAAGAAGGAAAAACAGTATCAATAGAAGAACCATTCATAGGAGGAACACAAGGACTTGTGTTTGACTTTGCACAACTGAGAGAAGAAGTCTATGACGCAGGGACAGACCCCTTTGACATAAGCTTGAAAATAGAAAATAAAGGAGAAACAACAATAAACCAAGACAACATAAAAATAACATTATCCGGAATTAATCCGGCAGAATTCAGTGTAACAGAAAATCAACTAAGCAAAACCGCATCAGAAAACATAATCTCCATGAGAAAAGACACAATGGGAAATATACAACCCGGGCCCCCGGTATTTGTAGATTTTGAAAATTTAAAATACACTGAAAAAATAACCGGAACATCAATAGATTTTCCATTAAGAGCAAACATCTGCTACTTATACAACACTAAAGCAATAAGCAAACTATGCGTTAGAAAAAATGTGCTGACTGCAACAGAAGGAATCTGTCAAATAAACGAAGAAAAACCGATTTTTAATTCAGGAGCGCCAATACAAATATCACAACTAGTTGAAAATGCGCGCTCAAAAGCCAAAATCGGATTCTCATTTGAGATACGCAACATGGGAACAGGAACAGCATATCAAAGAGGAACAGTATGCGACAAACAAACCAGAAAAAACCGCGACAAAATCTATCTTCGCGTAGAAACAAACATGCCAGGAATAACATGCACAGGACTTGAAAACAAAGGAACAAGAGCAGAAGGATATACTACTTTGTTTGACGGAGTAAAAACAATAACATGCACACAACCCGTGCCAGGAAACATCGACTTTGAACAAATCGTAGGAATAGAAGCATTCTACGATTATGAAGAATTCAAACAAACTAAATTAACAGTAAAAAGTTCGGGAGAATAATTTATTTTTT
>WJKI01000060.1 GCA_014729195.1 Candidatus Woesearchaeota archaeon | reverse complement strand
CTTGAATACGACCAAAAACTATTTAAATACCGGTGGGTTTTCTGATATCAATGACCACGAAGATTGTTAACGTGAATCAGATTAAGTCGGGTAGCTACCTTTTGGTGGATGGGGTTGCTTGCAAGGTTACTGATGCTCAGTCATCCAAGTCTGGCAAGCACGGTCATGCGAAAATCAGAATTGTTGCTGTCGGCTTGATCGATAATAAGAAGAGAGAATTAGTGCTTCCATCAGGGCATAGTGTGGAAGTTCCTATAATTGAGAAAAAAACAGCACAAGTGCTCTCAATTGCGGGGAATACTGCTAATGTGATGGATAATGAGTCTTTTGAGACTTTTGATTTGGAGATTCCTGAGGAGTTCAAGAATCAGGTTGTTGAAGGTGCTAATGTCCTTTACTGGGATATTATGGGTAAAAAGGTTATGAAGCAGGTTAAAGGAGCAGAATAAGATTTATTTATAGATATTAAAAATGGCGAAGTTTCCAGAGGCAGAAGCGAGAAAGTTTAAGAACAAGTTTGTTTGCCGTAGATGCAAGTCTGTGGTTAAGGCTTCTAATCTGAAGATTCTTGCAGGCGATATTAAGTGCAGAAAGTGTAATAATCGGGCTTTTAAGCCTAAGAGAAAGAAATAAAAAAGTTGACGTGACATTGTGAAAGCGAAAGAATGCTTGATCCTCTGTTTGTGAAGCAAACAGGCATTTTGTTTCTTGAGCTTGAACAAGGAATGTCTTTGATCAAACCAACAAAAACGCTTTGCGTTTTTGGGGGCTCCAAAAAACGAAGTTTTTTTGTGAGCTTTCGCAGAAGTTTGTAAAAAAAGCAGGTGAGCATGGTTAGCATTCAATCAATTTTGGCTATTGTATTCTTTGCAGTTATGTTTGGTTTCTTGATTTATAAGAGAAAAAAACTGGATACTCAGAAAGTTTTGTTTCCTTTGATTTATGTTATTATGTATAGGACTAAGTTAGGATTAAAAAGTATGGATAAGATTGCTAAAAAATTTCCTTACTTGGGTTATGTTATCGTTGCAGGTATTGTCATTGGTTTTTTGGGCATGGTTTTTATTTGTTTTGAGATTATCAGAAATTCAGCTAAGCTGTTTGTTTCTCCGGGGACTGCTGTGAGTGTTCAGCCGGTTTTGCCTTTTGAGGCAAAAGGTGTTTTTTTTGTTCCTTTTATTTATTGGATTCTTTCGATTTTTATTATTGCAGCAGTTCATGAGTTTTCTCATGGTGTTGCTGCAAGATATTTTGGTATGAAGGTCAAGTCTTCTGGTTTTGCTTTTCTTTGTTTTATCCTTCCGGTTGTTCCTGCTGCTTTTGTTGAGCCTGATGAGAAACAATTGCAGAAATCTTCATTGAAAAAAAAGCTCGGTGTTTTTGCTGCAGGTCCTTTTTCAAATATTCTTACTGCTGGTTTTATTTTGCTTTTGGTTTTGTTGGTGTTTAATCCTGTTGGCAAGATTTTGTTTGAGCCCGCAGGTGTTAATGTTGTTACTGTTAATGATGATGGTCCGAGTGATGGTTCTGGTCTTGCTCCTGGCGATATTATTAAGGATGTTAATGGTGTTTATGTGGGCAATGTTGAGGAGTTTGTTTCTGAGCTTAAGACTTATTCTCCCGGCGATACTATTGACTTAAAGACAGATAATGGTGTAAGAACAATTACTTTGGGCAGGAGTCCTGAGGATGATTCTTTGCCTTGGCTTGGTATTTCTTCTAGACCGCACACAACAGTTAAGCAGAGTATAGAAGCATCGTTAGGAACTTTTATTCCTGCTGCTTTGGAATGGATTTTTGGTTTTTTCTTCTGGCTGTTTTTGTTGAGTTTGGGTATTGGTTTGTTTAATTTGCTGCCTATGGGTCCTTTGGACGGCGGTTTGATGATGAAACAGGTTTTGGTAAAGTATTATAAGCATAAGGGCGCAGTTATTTTCAGGACTATGAGTTGGGGTTTCTTTTTGTTGATTCTTGTGAATCTGGCTATTGGTTTTGTTAGGTAGTTAAATTTAGTAAGGGTTATTTCTAGATAAGTTTTTTATACCTCTGATTTTTCTTTATACCAAATGAAAATAATACTTGTTAAGCCGCAGAAGTCTGGCAATGTGGGTGCTGTTGCTAGGGTTATGGCTAATTTTGGGTTTAAAGAGTTGGTTTTGGTTAATCCGAAGTGCAAAAAAACAAGTTTAGAAGCTAAAAAGAGAGCAAAGCACGCACAGAATATTCTTAAAAAAGCAAAAGTGGTAAAACACTTGCCAAAACTGCATACATTAATCGCTACAACTTCTCAGGTAGGTACTGATTATAATATTCCTCGGTCTCCAATTTCTCCTGAGCAGTTGAATAAGTTGGTAAATAAGTTATCTAAAACAAAATCTTTGTCTAATATTGGTTTGGTTTTCGGCCCAGAAGGTGAGGGTCTTTCAAATGAGGAAATAAGTAAATGTGATTTTGTTTTGACTATTCCAACAAACAAACAGTATCCGGTTCTAAACTTAAGTCATTCTATTGCAGTTGTCTTATATGAATTATCAAAAGTTATGTCTTCAACTAAAGTTAGTGAACATATTATTCTTGCTTCAGAAGCAGACAAGAAGCAATTATTAAAACTCGTCAAAAAGAAATTGAATAAATTACAGTTCGCAACTAAATCAAAAAAACAAACTCAGTTGACTGTTTGGAAAAAACTATTAAGCAAATCTTTCTTAACAAAAAGAGAAGCTTTTGCTTTGATGGGATTTTTTAAGAAATAATTATTCTTCGCCTAAAATAACTAACTGTCCTTGAATTATGTTCCATTCTTCGTCAAATGTTTCTGTCATTTCTTCTTGTGTTATTGGTTTTTCTTTTGCATACATGTGATCCCCTGATGTTTGATAGGCAATCATTCCTGTGGGCTGAGTTAAGATAACATATCCTACACAAAATAGTCCAATTAGTAAAACAATGGCAAATATCCGCGCAATTGTTTTTTCTCTTATCATTTTTTGGCGCGTTTTCCTGTTTTTTTAGGTTTTGAAGTGTGCTTTTGTTTTTCAAAGTATTCTTTGACTCTTGCATCGCCTTTTGGTTTGGCATTTTTTCCCAGGGTATAGTATTTTTTCTCAACTACGTTTCCCCAGCTGTATTCTCCTCTTTCTAGTTTGATTTCATCTATTTTGAATTCTTGTAATGCTACTCCTCTCCGCAGATTGTAATACACCACTTCTCTAGTGCATTGGGGAAAGATTTCATTGTATATTTTGTGTATTTGGTAGCCGTATGCTTTTCCGATTACATTTAGAATTTCAATAATATTTTGACGAATCTGTGATTTTACAGGTCTTCCTCTTCTCATTTTACCTAATAAAATAGAAAAGCATATAAATATTTTTCTATATTAAAGTTAATTATGAAACAAATGTTCATCCTAGCTAAGGATAATGTAAGGTTAGCCAATGCAGAGATAGAGGCCTTGACAAAAAAACCGACCGAATTACATGAATATATAGCTTTGTCAAATTCAAATAAGCAGATTAGTAATAGATTGGCTTTTACTCGTTTTACTTATGTTTTCCTGTTTAAGTGCAGTGAGGATGAATTAATCAATAAAATACGTTCTTTTGACTGGAATAAGTTTTACAAGTATTCTTTTTGTGTTAGAAAATTTGGAAGTTCAGATATTAAGGAAAATCAGATTGCAGATTTGGTTTGGGAAAAGTTAAAAAATCCGCATGTTGATTTGAAAAATCCTGATTCAAGGTTTGATTTTTATTTTACAAATAAAGGTATTTTTGTTGGATTATTAAGTTCTAAAGCAAGGACTGATTTTGAATCAAGAGCTCCTAAGCTAAGGCCTGGAATGCATCCTTCTACTATGAAGCCGAGATTGGCTGCAGCAGTAATAAACCTAACAGGTATTGAAAAAGGTGTTATTTATGATCCTATGTGCGGTACAGGGGGGGTTTTGATTGAAGCTGCAGTGATGAATTTAAATCCTGTTGGTTCGGATATTGATGAGTTGATGTTGATTCAGGCAAAAAAGAATCTAAAACATTATGATTTAAACGCAAAAATCTTCAAACAGGATGCTTTAACTATTAAAAAGTCTTATAAGTATATTGTGACAGATTTCCCGTATGGTAAGAATACAAGAACCTTGAATCAAAAAAAGTTTTACAGGGCATTTCTTAAAAAGTTAAAAAAGATTCTTAAAAAAAGAGCAGTTATTGTCTTTCCAGATTTCATAAAACACAAATCAATGATCAACACAGCAGGCTTAAAACTAAAAGGAGAATATTCTTACTACTTACACAAGACTTTATCTAGAACTATTTGTATTATTGAGCCGTAAACAAAAAGTATTAATACCAGTGATTCTTTTATAGAGTTATGAACAAATCTGACTTAATAAAACAATGGACAAAACTAAAAATTATCACTGACAAGAATGTTTTAAATGCTTTTAAGAAAGTAAAAAGAGAGGATTTTGTTGTTAAGGAATATTTAAAAGAAGCTTATGAAGATGTTCCTTTGCCTATTTTACAATTGCAGACCATTTCCCAGCCTACTACTGTTGTTATTATGCTTCAGGCCTTGGAAGTTAAAAAAGGTATGAATGTTTTGGAAATAGGGGCGGGTTCTGGGTATAATGCTGCTCTGCTTTCAGTTTTGGTTGGAAAGTCGGGTAAAGTATACACTACTGAGATTATTCCTGAGCTGGCGGATTTTGCCCAGGATAATTTAAAGGATTTCAGGAATGTTGAGGTTCATCAGTGTAATGGTTCTCATGGTTTGCCTGCTTATGGTCCTTTTGACAGGATTATTTGCACTGCTGCTGCTAAGAAAATTCCTAAGCCGTTGATTGATCAGTTAAAAGAAGGGGGGATTATTGTTATTCCTGTAGGCCCGAAATATGGTCAGAAGATGGTTAAGGCAAAAAAAGTCAAGGGTAAACTAAAAAAACAAGACCTAGGAACTTTTATGTTTGTTCCTTTGGTTGGCGAGTTTGAAGGATAAATTAAACTTTTTTTTCAAGAGTTTCTTTTTCTCTAAGTTCTTCAATTTGTTTTGCACCTTTCTTAAATGCCTTGGTGGTAAATCCGACAGAACTTCCTTCTAATAATTTAGCAACTTCATTAACATTTATTGGAGGGGTTTTTCCAGTTTCAAGAAAATAAAGTGTTGCCTGCCAGCAGAATTCTGCTCTTGAATTGCGGGCTGCGTAATTCAAGCTGTCTATCCAACCATTTGGTTTTATTCTGTCTTGTATTTTTCTTATACTTTCTAATATTGTTACTAGGCTGGTTGTGTCTATTTCTGCTTCTCCATTGTTCTTTATATACTGCTCATTATATGTATTAAAATATACTTGTAGTTCACTCAGGTTTTCCTGAAAGTCAAAAAGTCTTTGTGTATAATCTTCCATTAGAATAAGAAAGCATGTCGGATATATTAATATTTATATTCTCTAAAATACATAAAAAAGAAAAAAAATCTATTTCTGTGCTAATGTCCAGATGCTTTTTAGAGCAACTACAAGTGCAGCTGGTGCTACAAATGCTACGATATTAGCCAGGATTGATAGGATTATTACTCCTAGTGCTGGGATTGCTCCTGCGCTTCCGATTATCATCAGTGCTAATGCTGCTACTAAGAATTCGGTTGTTTCTTTTGCAGTTATGTTAAGGAATCCTACGACTAATCCTAATATTACTAATACCCAGATTAATGTTGGTGTTTGCCATGCTGGTATTAGTCCTGCTACGATTGAGATTAGTACTCCTAGGATAAATGCCCAGCTTCCAATCTTTGCATCCATTATATCTACCTCCTTTTGTTTACAAAAGGAGACCAGCAAAATCTTTGATTTTGCGCTGCCTCCTATTATTTTTATACTTATTAGTATACATAGAGCAAATCCAAATATGTTTTATAAGAGTTTGTCACCACTGGAGAAGAATTAAACTATCCTATTCAATATCTCATGAGCATCTTTTGAACTGATGTGTTCTCTGAATTTGTTTCCGCCTTTTGCAAGGAACATTAGTCGTAATTGTTGTTGTTCTTTTACACTGATGCGTGCGTTTTTATCAGCTTCGATAAGACCGTATGGATAACCAAGAAAACAAGGATCAACAGAGTTTGCTTTTAATAGTGAAAGAACATTTCCTATTTTTTCTTCATCACTTATGTCTAAGCGAAAAATGTGTTTTGCTTGTGAATTTAATTTGGCAAATCCAATGTGTGTTGTTGCTGGGTAATACCAGTCTGTTGCAGGACTTATTGCTCCTAGTGCAGATGTTATGCTGTTTCCTGTGTTTGTTAGTATTCCTGTGGTTTTGGATAATCCTGAAACTATTATTCCTTTTTTTTCTGCGTTTTCTAATAGTTGTGAGTAGTGTTTCTCTTCTCCAGTATAGTTTTTTTCTAAATCTCCATCGCGAACTATTAAATCGCCTTTAGAAAGTATATCAACAGCTTCGTTTGCCATTTTAATCTCTGCAAATTTTCTGATAACTTCTGCGATTTTAGAAGGCTCTGCTTTATGACCTCCTGTTACTAAATTCTTATCAAGAGCGTCAAACTCATGGCTTAGTCTGAAGTGTGTGTTAAAGGTTTCTACTTCGTATTTTATCTTGTTCTCTTTTCCTTTTGCACTTACTAAAACATAGAATTCGTGTTTTTTATCCATAACTCGTTCATTTCCAGAATATACATTATAATATGTGCGAATTAAGTGTAATGAAAAATTAGATGCTCCGATGATTTCGGCATTTCCTCCGTCAACATAGCATACTTTTCCTGGAACTTTAGCAGAACTTATTCCAAGAAACCGTTTGGAATCAATCGGCACGATATATTTAGAGCTAAGCACAATAGAATTGCCCTTATTTTCAAGCTTCTCACCTAGTTTTTGGATGATTTTATTGAATACCACATTAAAAGTAAACAAGGTCTACTATTTAAATTATGCGGCGATTTATCGTAGTGCTGCTTCTGCTAGAATATCCATTGTATCGATAATAGGCAATTTCTGATTTTTTAATGCAACAGATAGTTCTGTGCATGCCACGAGTATTTTATCTGCTTTTTTAGAATATTTTTTGGCTAAGTTTATAACAAACAGTTCATTTTTCTTTTTGTTTTTGCCTTGATTTAGTTCAAATATTGCTTTGTCTAATTTTTTGATTTCAGAATCTGTTAATTCGATATATTTTTTTCCAGAAAACCTAAACAATCCTTGTTTTATTGTATTATGTGTGCCCAGAATAAGTATTTTTTGGGCAGTTAATTTTTTCTTAACTTCTCTGCGTAAGTTAATAATAGGAATTTTTGTAGTTTTTTGGAATGTGTTTAATAATAAATAGGCAGTATTACATGCGATAAGTATTTTTTTTGCTCCTGCTTTCTCAAGAGCTTTGAATCCTTGAATATACGGTTTGAGATTAGGATTTTTAGAGAATAGTTCTGGAGCAGGAATACTGTTGATAATTATGTGTGGGTAGTCTGTATTTCTGCGAACTCCCTTTGTTTGCGCTTTTTGTATTATGCGTAAATATAATTCTGCTGTTGATTCTGGTCCTATTCCACCTAAAATTCCAATTTTTTTCATTTTATTCTCTTCTTAAAAAATATTTTTTGCATTTTTCCTTTTTGCAAGTACACTTTACTTTGTTCCCGCCTTTTTCAGTTAAATTATAATTGCAAGTTATTTCTTCTCCTGCTTTAATATTTCTTTTTGCAACTAGTTTTGGTTGCTTTCCTGTTAAATCTAATATGGTATTTGCATTGCAGGAATGATTTACCCAGTTTAGAATTTTAGTATCTTTAACATATTTGTTTTTGCCGATATGTGCAAATCTTGGTTTGGGTTTGTCATATACTTGATCCATTGGAACTTTGTAAAATACTGCCCCTTTTCTAATCTCTTTTGTTGTAAATATCCCGAATCCATGTATTTTGCTTTTTTTCTTATGTAAAAATTTCATCTTTCCCACTTCCCAATAATCCACACTAAACCCATTCCAACTGTTAAACATACTCCTATTAGAATTCCTGATAAGATTGTCCATTCTATTCCTGAATATATTGTTTTCTCAAAAGGCAGCCGCAAAGCTCCAATCATAAGCCCAATCAAGAACCACATTGTTTTAGAATGATGTTTTCGAAGCAGATAAGCAAGAACTCGTGATGATATGATTAAACTAATTACTGCTCCAACAATAAAAGAAGCAATATACCCGAGTTTAAAACCGCGTAAAGATTCTAACATAAATTTATATTGCCCGAGCATCAGTAACATAAAAGAGCCAGATACGCCAGGAAGAAGCATTGCTGTGATTGCTATCATTCCGCATACAAAAATAAACAAGTATGATGGTGTAGTATTCAAGGCGGTTAATCCTACAATAAAAAACGCAATTAAAAATCCAACTAATACAAAACTTTTATCCAGCCAGTTTGAATTTTCAATTCGATTGTAAACTAGTTTAACAGATGCTAGTATCAATCCAAAAAAGAACGCATAAATAAACGGAGTATAATTATCAAGTAAAAAAGGAATCACTAATGAACCTATTCCAAAAGCAATTAAAATTCCTAAACCTAATGGAATAAATAATGAAAAATCGATTTTTTTAAGTGATAAAAAACTTTTTTTTATCTTAAATTTAAATAAAGGTTTGATAAAATCAGTTAATCCTTTAATTCCATTAATCAACCGTTCATAAATCCCGGTTATCAATGCCATTGTTCCTCCTGAAACTCCGGGGATTATGTCTGAAAAGCCCATTAATAGTCCTTTTAAGAAGATTTTCAAACTAGAGTACACTTTTTCACCTTGTCTGATAAATATTCGTGTTTAAGAACATCTTTAGTTAAATATGGTTCAATATCGCGGTATTTATATTTAATCTTAGCATATATCCTTCCTTTTTTAACTGTTGTTTTTTTGTGTTTTTTCTTAAAGTGTTTTACTGCTTCTTTCATTTTAATAGGAGGCCCGCATAATTCATATTCTAAAGGTAATTTTTTCTTTTTAAGAACATACCAGAATTCTGCATTTTTTTCTTTGTCCCATTGCCATCCTGATTCAATAATTGTAAATGCATCTAACTGTCTGCGAATAAACTCAAATGCTTTTAATAATTTGGTTCCGATAGGATCTTCTTTTCCAGGTGGTGCAAGAACTTTGATTACAACCAGTTCTCCTTTTTTCTTTAGTTTGGAATAGTCTATTGATTTATATTCAAAGAATTGTGGAGATGGTTTCTTAAGAAATTTCCTGGCAGTTTTACAAAATCGTTCAAACATTGTTATGTTTAATGCCGCGGCGGCATTGCGGTCCGGCTGAACAGGATCAATCACGATAAGTGGTCCTTGAATCTTGCTTTTGTTCAGGACAAATAGTGCTTTTTTCCTTATTTTGCCGTTGTAATCAATTATGACTTTTGGTTTCCATTTGAGTGATGCTTTAAGCAAAGGAATAAATCCTTTGTAATAAATAACCAGTATATCCACTACATGGCCTGAAAATCCGTGTATGTAGCTTTCAGCTCCGTAACATTCAGAAACTTTGCAGAATTTCTTGGCGATTATGATATCATCTTTATATTTTGCTCCGTGACGATTTACCCATTTTACGTGCCAGGGTGAAAAATCTGTTACATTCTGGGCATCAGACGCTTTCTTGATATCGAGTACAGGGACGATTTCGTATCTAAAGTGCTTTTTGATCCAGTAATAGTCTCTGCTTCCATGTAATTTTTGGGGTTTGAATTTCTTAAGAACTTTACTGAGTGATTTACTAAGGTCTTTAGAAGAATATTTCAAGTCAAACTTGACAAAGATATCAATGTCATGTTCTCCTTGCAGCCATGTTCCTTTGGCATAACTGCCTCCTGCTTCGGCTTTTGCTTTGATTTTGTGTTTTTTAATCTCTTTGTTCAGTTCTTTAATAAAATCTTCTACTTCTTTCAGTTTCTTGACTTTTGGCTTTATCTCTGAAAGCACTTTGTTGAGTATTTTCTTCATATTATCCTTAATCTAAGAAGTAAATATAAAAATGTTTTTATATCTGAACTTTATATTTGGGAATATT
>WJKI01000008.1 GCA_014729195.1 Candidatus Woesearchaeota archaeon | reverse complement strand
TGGTTGTGTGTTAAAGTCTCCTGTTAAGATCAAGTCATTCTCAACAGCATTATTTTCTTGATAATATTCATAAACACTTGCGATTTGTCTTATTTCTCCCTCACGATCAAAAGCACTGTCTCCATAAAGTATGTGTACTGTAAAGATATCAAAGTCAAATTCATCTGCTTTAAATGAAGCAACGTACGGCTCTCGAATAAATTTGTCAAATTTGTCATAATATACTTTTGGCTCGCCCACTAAACTAATTTTTTCATTAAAAATAAAAGCATATCTTTCTTTTTGTATATTTCCTACCCTGGAGCTGACAATAAAATTATATCCGGGCATTTTTTCTACAGTTCGGTCTAAAATATTAGTATCTCCAATCACTTCTTGTATTGCAATTAAGTCAAATTGTTTTAAAACAGAGGCAATTTTCTCTAATTCTGCATCATTTCTACTGTTATCTGAAAATTTGCGGATATTAAATGAAGCAATGGTTATGTTTGGAGAACAACTTCGCACTGGCTCTTCAAAAGTTAGAAATCCGGTTAATGCTTCACAGCCGGTCAAAATTAATAAAATTCCTGTTAAAATTCCAATAATCCAAATCCTTCTCATGATTGAGTATTAAACCAAATCTTTTATATGTATTTCCATTAGTTTTATATACTTTTTCCGATTAATCTGGTATATTTTCCGGAATTAAAAATGGAATGTCAAAAAGAATCTAACAAAACAAATTGTCCCTGTACTTATCCTGGCTGTCCTAGAAAGGGTTTGTGCTGCGAATGTATTAAACATCATATAGAAAATGATGAACTTCCAGCATGTGCGTTCTCTAAAGAAGCAGAAGCAACTTTTGACAGGTCTTTTAGGAAGTTTGCTGAGGATAAAGGATTTATTTAATCTCCTTCTCCAAATTCTTCAAAAACTGTTTAAAATCTTCTTTTTTAATTGCAGCTCCGCATGCGTTTTCATGGCCTCCGCCGTATCCGTCTACACCGATAAGGGCCTTTTCAACAGCTTTGGTTAAGTTTATTTTATTGGAACGGATACTGCATCGGTATTCTCCTGATTTCTCGCGTCCAAGAACTATTACTTTATCTGGAAATTGGTACATTAATTCGTTTGCCAAGTCTTTGGTCAAACTCAATTTATCTTCTGAATAAGTGAATACTATTATTTTGTCTTTTTTTGCTTTCAAGGCTTTTTTTAATAATTCTTCGTAAGCTTGGTTTACGTGTTCGTATTTTTTGTAGATTTTTTTTCCTTTGGGTGTTGTTTGTTTTAGTATTTCTTCTGGATTTTCTATTCGTGTTAGTATTTTGATTGATGTTCTGGTGTCTGTTGTTGTTCCTTTAAGATTGAATGAGAATATTTTTACTAGTTTTCCTATTGGTGATTTAAACAATAGTTCTTCTATCTTCTTGGCTTTTCCGATTAGTTCAGGATTTTTCTTGGCAAATTCTTTGAAAAATGAGGGGATATACCAGTCTCCCAGGCATCCTACTAATGCTATCCATTCATCTTGCTTGACTACTTGATGGCACATGTAGGATACTGGAATGTTGCTGTTTTTGTTTAGTCTTGAATTGTAATATTTGACTTTTTCTCTTTCTACAGGTGTATGGTGGTCTATCCATATTACTGGTACTTTTACAGTGTCTATGAATTTCTGTTCTACGTTTGCTATGTCTAGCACAAATATTTTGTCTGCTTCGTAGTTATTGGCTTTTTCAGCAAACATTTCTGTTAGTACAGGTCTTGCTTTTACTACAGTTCCTCTTCCTTCTTTTATATATCTGTAAAAAAGTAAAAAACTGGCCAGCCCGTCTGGATCATCGTGGAAAAAGAATATGGGTCTTTTACAATTGTCTAGTTCGTCTCGTATCTGTTTTATTTGCTTCTCTGTTAGCATTTTTTTATTTCCTTTGCCAATGTCGCCTAGCAAAGCGCGGAATTGGCGCGTTTACTATTGTTAGAGACAAAAGGTTTTTAAATCTTCCTTACTTTTTATGAATTATGGCTTTGTGTGAGAACTGTATTAATTTCAAGCAGCATAAGGAAAAATGCTATTTTTACTGGGAAAACAAGTCTCAGTGTTCTCAGTTCAGGAAATCAATAGAGCATGAGCCGGAGTTTAGAGAGGAGTAGAAAAATTACTGATTCAGCTTCAAAAATGGGTCTCCTATTACTGTAAATCCGAGCATTCTGCTGGTATCTCCTGTGTTTTTACCTGCTAACATTTGTTCAATCATATATTTGGCCATTACACCATTGATATCTACTGAAACAAGTTCGCTTCCAATACCTGCTAATGATTCTCCTTCAAAAACATAAGATAACATTGGGGAACTATCTTCCATAAAATAACCGATATTACAAGAAACTGCCATTATGAAAGGAATTTTTGTCGGATTTGCACGTATAAACTCAGCATGCACACATGCTTGCCCGCAGGGATAATGGATCTCTTGAGATCCATGTGCATTAATTACAAGTATGTCCTGATTTTCTTTTAATTTTTGTTTATATTGTGTTTGCCATGTGTTTGCTTGTTGTACGTTTCCGTAGTCTGTAATTCCTCCAAGATAATCCATATTTTGAAAATTATAATTGTTAATGCTTGATTCTGCAGGAATCATGGCGTCTGCTAATAAAATCTTTCCTGTGTATTCTTTTGGTGATTTATAATGGTTAATTACTCTTTGAAAATAATTGTTTAGTTTAGTTTCATCATCATATTTTATTACGGCAAGGGTTATTTCATTTAATGGATGTGTGGGACCTAAAAATCCGCTGTCTTGGTTGGTTGTGTCAAATGTTAAAGATCTAAGTGGAAATGAAAAAGGAGTTGGTTCTTCATAATTATAATACGCAGTTTGTAACGTAATCATAGGCATCGGAAGGTCTTGACCAACAAAAACAGCATATAATAGGTTAGATTCTGAATATTTTGTTTTGAGTAAAGAGTATACATCATTTCCATTGCTTTCTTGATTTAAATTTTGTTTTTCAATTGAAATTCCTGTTTTTTCAATTTCATTAATCCATTCATCTATAAGATTTCTTGTTTGAGAACTCACATCATAGTTTACAAAAACTATTGCTTTTTTTTGTTTTTCATTTTGAGTGCGTATTGTTTTACAATTAAAATATCCGGTAGTTGCAAAGTCTTTAGTTTGTCCTGTTAAGCAAACTTCGTATTCTGAATTTGGCTTTAAGTTAGATACTGAAATTTTATATCTCTTTTTTTCTAATGTTTTAATAAAATGACCAATAGCGCCGGTGCTTCCAAAAGGTTGAAACAATTGCCCATTTTCTTTATACACCATAAAACCCATGCTAAAATAATCTTCAAAATTTTCTAGTTTATCCATGTTTAATTGAACAAAAATTGCTGAATCTTCATGATGCGGAACTAAAGATAATTCTAAAGGTTCACTGTGAGAATTATAATTGCATTCAGGAAGTTTTGAATTAGGATTATCACATGGATTTGTTGTTCCAGTAAATGGAACAACTTGATTTACTGATTGAACAGGCGGGCTATCCTGAACCGGCGTTACCTGTTGAACAGGGGTTGTATCTTGAACTGGTGTAGTATGTTGAATTAATTCTGCTTGTTGAGTTATAGGAGTAAAAATACATTCAGCCAGTTTTGTGCCCGGATTATTGCAAACATCATAAGTTGTTGAATCAGAATCATCACATTTATCATTAGAACAGCAGAAATATTCTTGACAAACATGATTTTCAGCATATCCACAAGAACCGCAATTTAAAGTTATGCATTGATGATTTCTGCATTGCTCATTATTATTGCAATCCCAGTTATCACAACACTCATAATCAACGCAAATTCCATTTCTAAGATACTGACATTCCCCGCAGGTCTTTAGCTTGTTAGCAGGCGGCTCTATTTTGTCTGTTTTATCCAAACTTTTTGCAGCAATAGGTTGAACATCTTTAGCAGGTTTTGCGACGATTTCATTTGAACAGCTAATTAAGCTTAGAAATAACAAGAATAACACACAAATAATCAATCCTGTTTTTCTTTTCCAAAGACTCATTTAAATATATAACAAAATAAGCATATATAAAGTTTGCTAAGTATTTTGAGTGGTCAAAAATTATAGTAATGTTTAAAAAGAGTGAGTTTATGTTAATACATAATGAAAAAAAGTATCAAAGTCTGCTTATTATTGATATTCATGCTTATTTTAATAAATTCTGTTTCTGCTTTGGAAATGTCTGATTGTTTGAAGATCAGAGATGACATTCATAATAATATTATTTGGTTTGGTTCTATCTCAGGTTCATTGACTAGTGATCCGCATGTTGTTCGTTATTGGGAGCGTAAAGAATTTTCTAAGTGTGTTACTGAGGTTGCTATTGAAAAAGGGGATGCTAGTTTATGTAAAAAGGAATATAATCAGTTTATTTCAGGAATAACGCCCTCTATTGATTTTTCTCATTATTTTTGTGTTGCAGAAGTTGCGGCTAATGAAAAGAATATTGCGTTATGCAATTATGTGCCTGAACAGGATTATCAAAATACTTGTTCAAAAATTGCAAGAGATAAGATAGAAAATCCTGATTTTTGCGGAGAGCCTACTGCTTCTAAACCGCAAGAACTGGGTGGAAGATTTACATCTTGTCTTGAAAAATATGGAGAAGAATCTGATTATGACTTATCTATTTGCGATATTTTCGACGGAGGATATAATACGGAACACTGCATAAGAATTTTCTTGAACAGGGAGCTTAGAGACATTGCAAATCCAAAATCCTGTCTTAAATACCCTGAATATGAAAAAAGGATTTGTTTATTTCATGTTGCGTCTATGAATATTGATGAATCTGCTTGCAATTATTTTGAAGAAGCAAGAGACAAACAGAGATGTAAGGATGATTATATAACTAGTTTAGCGATTTTTGAGGGTGATGAATCTATTTGTTTAAGAAATGGTTATTTTATTGACACCCAAGCAGAGCAAGATCCTGCGAACAAAACAATTATTACCAGTTATATGGGATCTTATCGACAAGATGAATGTATAACAAAAGCAAAACATACTAAAATAGCCCTGCAATGTTCAAAAGATTTATACATTCCTGATGTTACTCCTTCAGAAGTTTTTGAAATAGTTAGAAATGCTCCTATTGAAATCAGAAATCTTTGCATACCAAAAATGGGTTACACTTATTATAATCATTCTAATCTTGACCAGTTTTATCCGGCAAAATTACAGCTTTGTTCTTTTATGACAAAAAATCAACTGCGTTGTGTTAAAACAGTAGCGCCAGGAACTTTTGATACAGCTAGTGAATTATGGAAACTTAGCAATACTTGGATTGTTTTAGGTCTATGGATTATTATTGCTTTAGCTCTGATACCAATTTATTATTTTAAAAGAGATTCAGATGAAAACATAAGCTTATTTTTATTCGGGCTTCTTATTGCTTCAATTACAGAAGTAATATTGACAGTAATGAATCATGTTACAGAATTAATACGCCTTCCTTTCTTAAATGTAATAATTTCATATGATGCTTGGATATTATACATTATTTCCCATATAATAAATTACCTATCTGTTGCAAGAATTATTGCCGGAATACTTTTTATTTTTCTTAATGCAATCATTGCGTATTATATTAGCAGACGTTTATCAGATATTGAATCAAAACAAAAAATAATTACAATTAAAACAATCGCAGCAATAAATATTATTGCAATTTTGTTATATATCTTTATTAATTTCGTAATGTTTATACTCGCTATTGGTGCATCTTAACTTCTGCTCCCTCAATCGCTTTCTCAATAAAAACTGTGCAAACTTCCAATTGCACAAGGAAAAGTGTTATTTTTACTGGGAAAATAAGTCTCAGTGTTCCCAGTTCAGGAAATCAATAGAGCATGAGCCGGAGTTTAGAGAGGAGTAGAAATCAAGTTATTTAATAATTGAATAAACTCTTATGAAGTATTTATCATCTTCTGTTACAACATAGGCTAAATTATTATTTATTTCAGTAAAAGAACCGTATATGTTGCCGGGCAGTTGACATCCTTCGTAAAAATAAAATCTTTCTCCATTTTTAGGAATTTGATATATGAAAGTGTGGTCTAAGGTATCATAAAGTAAAGGACTCTCTGTTCCTATAAGATATTCCTTATCTCCGTGAATTATATAATGATTACCATTTTTATAATCAAAATAAACTAATTTCTCATCAATTACATAAAAAGGAGGATTGCCTCTGAGCTTTTCATCACCAATCATTATATATGTCTGATTTTTTTCAATAGTACCATAAATTAATTTTCCATTTAAACTTGACAATCCCTGTATGTATTTTACGTCCTCAGACATTTTAATTGGTTCTCCATTAATAAATATGGTTTGACCTGCAAGATAAGCAACATCGCCGTTTAAATCAACTAATCTACTTGCAGACACATAAGGACCATATTCTTTATTTCCATGAACGACATAGTGATCTAATCCATTTCTTTTAACATAGGCAAGTTTGCCACCAATATTAGTCATGAATAGTATCTGTTCAAATTTCTCTTCAGATTCGATGCCGTCATTCACTATGAAAAGGCTTCCTGAACAAGTCCTGTGTGAACATCTATAATCATTAGATGCAACATATACTAATTTATTATCAAGTTCAGTTATGTAATGAATATAATTATACTGGCTTATTTTTTTACCATCTAAATATAATGTGCTGATTCCTCTGTCTCTAACTATGAATAAAAGTTTTCCTTGAAATTCCCGAATTAAATCTATCAGACCAGAATATTCTCCTATTTTTTTGCTATCTGAATATAAACTAGTTGAATATAACTTTGTTTGAACTTCGCAAGTATCTCCTCTTAATTCTGAAAAAGAGCAATTACCTTCTCTAGTAGCATAGACCAATTTGCCATTGATATTGTCAAGTCTATATATTCGTGCAGATACAGGTATTTCTTTGGCCAATTCCATATTGCATTGAGACCAATCGTATATGTGTTTGCAATCCCACGTATTTCCATTAGCGCCAAAATTACAGGCAAAATTAAGGTTATCATTATGGCAAATAAATTGTTGCGGAGCGAGTTTATCATATGCGTAATACATATGCTTGCTAGTCCATTTCAATGATTTAGAAAAGTGTTCTGTTAATGCTTTTTCAGAAGTATCAGTTGAAATTGTTTCATTAGTAACATATTC
>WJKI01000059.1 GCA_014729195.1 Candidatus Woesearchaeota archaeon | reverse complement strand
TTATCAGGTCTTTTTTGTTGACTATTGTTTTGGTTCCTGCCATTATTCAGTCCCTCCTATCAGGTCAGCTGCGCATGCTCCTATCATTGCTGTCAAAGTTACTGCTGCTAATTGTTTGTAGGCATCCCAGAAGTTGTGCATGAATTCTGGCTGGAATAAGATTAGTACTATCAAGGCAGTCAGGATTGCTATCATATATAGTATTATGAGTCGTATTGGTAAGAACCATAATATTTTTGTTACTCTTATTTTTCTGTATCCTGTTGCGTAGAGAAATATTCCTCCTATGATAAATGCAAGAGGGTATAGTATTGTTGCTCTTACTATATCTATGTCATGGGCAACTTTGATTCCGTATACAAAGGTGTAGTGTGCTACTACTCCGATAAAAGCTCCTAAGCTTCCTTTTGCCACGTCTTTGTATGTTATTTTTCTCAAAGGATGAGGTTCTGTTAATTTTTTAATTTCTTCTTCTAAGTCTTCTAGTTCTTCATTTTGTTCTTCTTCTCCTCTCAATTCTGTTGTTTGCATTTTTTCTAGGTTTTTTATTCGTTTTAGGATTTCATTTAGTTTATTACCAGTAGAACTAGCTCTTTTCACCTTCTTTTTTGCCATCAAACTCTATATAATATAATTTGTATATAAATATTTCTAAGAATTGTGTTTTTGCATCTTAATAAATTGATAGAATCACTCGATTTTAACCTTAGTTCCCAGGCACTGTCCTGGCATTCCTGTTTCAAATTTTGCTCTTACTATGCCGTTTCTTCCGTGAACAGCTAAGATTTTGCCTTTAATCACATTGCCTTTTTTTCCAGGAGTGTTCCAGCTTACTGTTTTTCCTACCAGTTTTTCTGCTTTTTCTTTGGACTGGACTCCTTTGACTTCTACTAGCATTTGTGTTCTGCTCTTTACCCGAGGACTCCCTCGAAATGCTGTGATTATTCCTTCCATAGAGGAGAAAGAGCAGGGAGGGGTTTAAAAAGGTTATGTTTTGATTTTAAAAATAACTTCAAAAAATCTTTAATTTTTTGTTGGTTGCGGCTATAATATATAAAACACAATCACAGGCAATAAAAGGCATCCCATTGCATTGCTTCTGCAGCATCCTGATAATTGAGGAATAACTCCCACAGCAGTGCTTATCACAAGGACTATTAATCCAATCCAGCCGGACAATACCAAACTCAAAATAGTGATAAATCCTATTATTCCTAAAGAAATCCATTTGTAATCAACATATTCAATAACAACGGCAAATCCTTTGGCTATTTTCAATGCCAATACAGTTGCAATACCGCCGACTATCAGAACAATTGCAGAAAAGAACACTAATCTTGTCACATCAATTTCAGTAATGATTTCCATTACTACTGCTATTGCTCCATTGCGTGCTTTAGAAATTGTGTAAACTGATACAAGAGCAATTACAAAATTTACAGTGTTGATGCCTCCAACTAATATCAGATAAGCATACTCCTTAATCTTAAACACAATTGTACTAAGAGCAGCTGCTTGTGCAGCTCCTAAACCTGGGAAAAGTGCTACAAAACTCCCAGATATCGCTCCTCCGATTATAGCTAGAAAATCTTTTCCTGAAACATCTATTGTTTCCTCAGCAGTTTGCAATGGAATCTCAACTGAGTTGGATAATGACAACAAGAGAGCGCTCACTCCAAACATTCCTGACAGCATTGGAAATAATGGCTGTGTAATTTCAGAGTTTAATACAATTAATCCTAATATTCCTGAAAACACAAAAACTAACAAAGCCCATTTTTTTTCAGAATCTTTGATTAGCATTATTAAAACAATCAAAACAAGTATCCATCCTAAAATCGGTTTTAGAAACGAATATATCAAAGGGAAAATAAAAGCAAATAAAGGCATTAAAATAATTGCAAAGATTAAGCAAAGCAAAGAACCGATTACTGTTAATCTTACAGCATCCCATCCTTTTCCTTCAAATAATAATTTATGTCCTGGAAGAACAGCCATTACCGTGTCTGGATCAGGAGCTCCTAAAAAAACAGATGGAATTGAATCTAAAAAAGTATGCGTTACTCCCATTGAAATAATCACAACCGCCATTACCAAAGGTGAAGTAAATCCTAATAAAAAAGAACTAACACTCAATAAAAGTACAGAAACTAAATTTATGTGAACTCCTGGAGTCAGGCCTGTGATGATTCCAAATAAAATTCCGATTATTATTCCGATTAAGTATTCTATCATTGTTTCAAACTCCGTTTGGAACATTGAAAATTTCAACTATTTTTCTATATCCCTGTGAAATTTTCATTTTTAAAGAGTAAACTTTATATTTACAAACCTCTTTTATTATTATATGAAAGCACTTTTTATTTGCAATCAAAATCAGCACAGAAGTAAAACAGCTGAAGAGCTTTTCAAAGATAGATTTGAAACTAAATCTGCGGGGTTGTATAATGAAATTCCTGTTAAAGAACAAGATTTGGAATGGGCAGATAAGATTTTTGTAATGGAAGATGAACAAAGACTTGAATTGTCTAAGAGATTTCCTAAGCAATATTTGAAAAAACAAATTCTTTCTTTGAATATTCCTGATATTTTTCATTTTAATCAGTCTGAATTAATCAGTTTACTAAATTTTAAAATGACACAACTCATTTTAACCATTTCTTGAATTGTTTGATTGCGTTTTTCTTTGAAATAAAGATTTTTGTTTCAGATATTGGATGATTTAGTAATTTTCTGGTAAGTTTATACCTATTTCCTGCAGAAGTTTTCAGATTTTTTAGAGAAACTTCCCATTTTTTCCATGCGTGTCTTTTAATTATCATTTTTTCTCAATCTTATCTGCCACAAATTCCAGTTTTCCTTTGTAGGTTTCTAGTTCTCCTGAAATTTTGACTCGGTCTCCTTTCTTGACTTTGACATTTTCAAAGCTGACAACAGGAAGAACATTGTCCATTTCAACATTTATTATAATAATTGATTCTTTGTCATCAATAGAAGTGATTTTTCCAGTTACAGAACTCAATATTCGCGGATCATCTATTCTAACAAACTGCGATGAAATATACAGGCCGGGCAGCCCCGCTATAACACAAATGATTGCAATTATTATTAGTGTTTGTTCTTCCATTGATGATTATAGATTTGTTATTTTATTATGCCTTGCTAGAGTATTTTCAGAAAAAATACTGTTCAGTTCGCAATATTTTCGATTTTATGTGTTTTTTTAGCTTAATTCCGGAATTTATGCAGTTAAAATCGTGTTTTTTCTATCATTTTTCTTATAGTTTACAGCATATAAAACCATTTAAATGGTTATAGAACTCCAAAAGTAATGGCAAAACGAATCCAGTCTCCGAGTTCAATGAATACTTATAAAATGTGTCCCAGAAAGTACTATTATGCATATATCAAGGAATTAGCGTCTTTGCCAAATATTCATCAGGTTAGGGGTAGTATTGCTCATACTGTTTTAGAGAAATTCTTTGATCAGGATGTTTCTGGTTTGACAATGGAGAATTTTGAAGGTAGTTTAACAGTTGTTATACAGAATCTGCTGTTAAAAGAATGGCAGGATAATGAGGAACAATTGGCAAAATTAGGTCTGTCAGATAAACAAAGAAAGTTTTATTTTGAGGAAACAATGCTTATGTTATTGAATTGGCTGTCTGATTTTTGTAATTTGGCCAGAACTCAAAAAGGCTCTTTTTCTGAGATTTTCAAAAAAATCACTCCGATTAGAGAGCAGTTATTCTTGTCAGAGAAATTGCAGGCAAGAGGTTATGTTGATGCGATTGAGGAGATTAATAATGAATTGAGAATTATGGATTATAAGACCAGCAGTTCTTTTGATATTGATCATCACCGGCTGCAATTAGGGGTATATTGTTTATTATACCAGGAAAAGCATGGAAAACTGCCTGACAAGGCAGGGATTTATTTTCTTAAGGACAAGCCGAAATTCATGGATGTGGATAAAGAACTTTTAGAGTTTGCAAAAAAGGAAATTGAATTGATTCATGAAAAAACAGAATCAGACAAAATAGAAGATTATCCTAAAAAGAAATCAAATCTCTGCAAATACTCAACAGGCCAGTGTGAGTTCTATGATATTTGCCAGAAGGAAGAGTAACATTTAATAACTAGTTCTGCTAAAATTAATTAAAATGGGTGTAAAAGAGGTGTTTGTGTACTTGGAGAATTTAGGTTTGTTAAATGTAGTTGTTCCTTTTGTTATTGTTTTCATTGTTGTTCATGCCTTGTTGACTAAAGTAAAGGTTTTTAGTGATAATAAGGTTAATGCGGTTTTGGCGGCTTTGTTTGCTTTTATTTCTATTGCTGCCGCAGATGTTGTTGCCAATGTGAGTTTGTTTTCTTATTATCTTGTTATTGCGGTTTTTGTTATAGCAGCTATTTTGATGGTTATTGGATTAATCGGAGGAAAGATTGATTTGACATCAGATAAGAACAAGAAATATGCTTCGTGGATTGTCTTGATTTGTTTGATTTTGGCAGTAATTTATGCATTTTACCGCGCAGGAATAAAACTTAATATGAATATTTCATATTCCTGGATTAATTCTGTTATTCCTTTGGCAATATCAGTTTTGATTTTCATCTTGATTATTTGGTTTATTACTTCTCCTGGTGAGAAAACAGAGAAAGCTAGAGCTAGGTCAGAAGCAAGAGCAGAACCACAAAAACAAGCAGAGCAGAAAAGAGCAGAAGAACCAAAAGAAGAAAAATCTTCTTCTAAAATGCAGGGAAAGAAAGTTCCTAAGTGGGTGCTTGAAAAGGTTATTAAGGATTTAAAAGATAAAGACCGGATTGATTTGTCTAAGTAATTGTTTCATATACTTTTTTGTATACGTCTATTTGTTTTATTTTCTTTGTTTCAGAATCTATATACATTATGTAGGCTTTTTGATTGGATGATCTCAGTCCTTGGTATCCTTCTTCTGCAGAGTAAAGTTCATCTCCATGGATATGTCCGCTTAATATGATTGGAGATTTGTTTTCTTGTATTATTTTGTCTTTTACCCATAGTGCCAGTCCTGCTCCGTATCCAAAGCCTTGTGAAAATTCTCCTATTCCTTTGTGTGTTACCAGGAAATCTGTGCTTTTCCCCTGTAATTGTTTTTCCAGTCTCTGGTATACTGGATTGTTTTGTTTGAATTCTTCTAAGTCTTCATTAGTTCCGAATTGCTTGATAAATTCATTTATATCTTGTATAGGTACATCGTCTTCTAATTTAGAATAAAACTGTTGAGGCATACCAGCTATTGCTTCATAAGTATTTGGGGCTCCTGCAAATGTTATTCCGTTTATTTCAGCTGGTCCGTCTTTTTCCAGCCAGTGCAGGTTATTCATTTTATATACATAATCTGAATCATGGTTTCCTCTGACTCCTACTTTCTTGCTTTTGATTTCTCCCAGTTTTGTATTCATTCCTGTTAGGTGCTGTTTTATTGTATCAAATACTTTTTTATTTTCTGCAGCGATTGTTTCTTTGTTTTTTCCTAATTCTTCCTGAAATTTATTTATTGCCTTTGCTATATTTTCTTTGTTGCTTAAATATTTTTTAAATTCTTCCAGCATCTGTTCTCCTTCTTCAGCTGTTCCGGATACACTTTGCAAGTGTTCTCTTACTTTTTCTTCTCCTTCTTTTGAAACAAGTTCATGCATTTGTTGGTATTTTACTAGTTCTTTTTCTTCTGCAGGCATGTCTATTGCTTCTATGATTTTTTTATTGGCTTGAAGAAATAGCTGTTGGTATACTGCTCCGTCTGATAGGTCTCCTGCGGCCACTACTACGTCGGGTTTGGTTTCATTTGCAAAAGATACTAATGCTTCTAGTTCAGAAAGATCGCCTTTGTCGTGTATATCAGATATTTGTAATGCTGTTATAGTACCCATTCTCCCACCTATATTATACTTTTAACATAATACTCCTTTATAAACCTTTCGGTCTGTAATCACCAAAAAGGGGCAACAATTTGCATATCTGCCCTTCAGAAGCTTTATAAAGCACTTTCCTCTATAATGGCCTATGGGGTTTAACTTCAAAACTACTGCTGAGATTAAAGTACCTAAAAAAATAGCAGAGCAGGTTATAGGCCAGGAGCATGGTTTGGAAATAATCAAAAAAGCAGCGAATCATAGAAGGCATGTTATGCTGATTGGTGAGCCAGGAACAGGCAAATCCATGCTGGGCTTGGCATTAGCAGAATTATTATCTACCAATGGAAAATTACAGGATGTCTTGTGTTATCCTAATGAAAAAGATGCTAACAATCCTAAGGTTAAGATATTTCCTGCAAGTGAGGGTGAAAAAAGCCTGTTAAGATTAAGAAAATCTCTGGAAACCGGCATAACTTCAAGAAGATTGGTTTTGTTTTTATTCGCAGCGATTTTTATTTTTATCACAGGTTGGTTTTTGTGGTCTGCTTTTGGTCAGACAGAATATGGTCCGATTGTAATGGTTTCTGCCATTGGCAACATGATTTGGATACTTCTATTGGCGGGTTTTTTAATGGCAAGAGCTCCGGGATTTTTAAAATCAGTTAGCGGATTAGCAATGCTTCCAAAGCCGGTTATAACTCATAAAAAAAAGGAAAAAGCTCCTTTTATAGATGCAACAGGAGCGCATGCAGGAGCATTATTAGGAGATGTTCTTCATGATCCATTGCAGTCTGGAGGTTTGGGTACTCCGCCTCACGAAAGAGTCATGCCTGGAATGATTCATAGAGCTAGCGGGGGAGTTTTATTTGTAGATGAAATTGCAAATTTAAAAATTGAATCACAGCAGGAATTATTAACTGCGTTACAAGAGAAAAAGTATCCTATTACTGGTCAGTCTGAAAAAAGTTCTGGCTCTATGGTTAGGACAGAGCCGGTTCCTTGTGATTTTGTTCTGGTTGCTGCAGGCAATTTGGAAACTTTGAAGCACATGCATCCTGCATTAAGGTCAAGGATTAGAGGATATGGTTATGAAGTGTTTATGAAGGAAACAATGGATGATACTGAGAAAAATCAGGAGCATATTGCTAAGTTTGTTGCTCAGGAAGTTGTTAAAGACGGCAAGATTCCTCATTTCTCAAAAACTGCAGTTATGGTTATTTTGGATCAGGCCAGAAAACTGGCTAACAGAAAAAATCAGATCACATTAAGATTTAGGGAATTAGGAGGTTTAATTAGGGCGGCGGGAGATGTTGCGTTGACAGAAAATGCAAAATTAGTTGAGCCAAAGCATATTTTCAAGGCATTAAAAGTTGCAAAAACCCTGGAACAGCAAATGGCAGATACTTTTGTTGAGAGAAAAAAAGAATATGAAATAATAATAACTAAAGGAACTTCAATCGGAAGAGTTAATGGGTTGGCAGTGATGGGCGGCGGAGGCAATTTTACTGGAATCTTATTGCCAATTGAATCAGAAGTTACTCCTGGCGGAAAGGAGAAAGGTGTTGTTGCAACAGGAAAGTTAGGAACTATTGCCCAGGAAGCTGTTAAAAATGTCACGGCAATAGTCAAAAAATTTTTCGGCGAAGATATAAAAGACTACGATATCTACGTGCAATTCCTGCAGACATATGAGGGTGTTGAAGGCGATTCTGCTTCTATAGCAGTTGCCACTTCTATTATCTCAGCGCTTAAACAGATTCCAGTAAGGCAGGATACTGCAATGACCGGCTCATTATCAGTAAGAGGAGAAGTGCTCCCAATAGGGGGGGTAACTGCCAAAGTTGAAGCAGCAATTGATTCCGGAATAAAACAGGTGTTGGTTCCAAAGAATAATGTTCAGGATATTATAATTCACCCAGATATTCTTAAAAAAATAAAGGTTACTCCTGTATCTTCAATAAAAGATGTCTTAAAACACGCTTTAGACTTCACAGGGAAAGAAGATTTAAAGAAGAAGATTCTCCAAACGAATGATTAAGTCAAAACATTTATATATGACTTCTTACAGTTTGCGAAGTATGGTAGCTGATATAACCGAATGCCCAGATTGTGCCAGTACTAATATAGTGCATGGCATGATGAGAGATCAAGTGATTTGCAGGGATTGTGGCTTGATTTTTGAAGAGCCTGCTCCGGCTCCAGAACCAAAGCCTGTGAAAATAGTAAAGCCAAAGAAAAAGAAAGCAAAGAAAACAAGAATAAAGAAAAAGAAAAAGAAAAAAGCAAAGAAAAAAAGAACTACAAAAGCAAGACCAAAAACAAAACGAAAGACTAAAACAAAACTTAAGAAAAAGAAAACTAAAAAAAGAGCTAAAAAGAAAACACGCAAAAAAAGGGCAAAAAAGAAAAAATAAAGTTTTAACTTTTCATTTTCTTGATTCTCATAGGGGATAGCTTGCTCTCTACCAAATCACTTCAACATCGTCTACTCTTTCATAAGGATAAATATCTATTTCTTTTATTCTTTTTCCAGCTCTGAATTCTAAAATTCCTTGCCAGGCAATCATTGCCGCCTGGTCTCCGGCATATTCCAAAGGAACAGAATAAAACTTGGCATTGCGTGAAGAACACATTTTCTTAAGCATTGAAATTAATCGTTTGTTAGCTCCCACTCCGCCAATTAATAACAACTCATCTTTTTCACAATGAGCCATTGCTCTTTCTGAAATTTCAGCAAGCATAGCAAAACAAACTTCCTGCATTGAGTAGCATAAGTCTTCTTTTGAAACTCCGGCATCAAGTAATTGTTTTGTTTTAGTAACTAGCCCTGCAAAGCTGACGTCCATTCCTTTGACAGTATACGGAAGTTCAATATATTTTCCTTTAATAGCCATTTTTTCAATAACTGGTCCTGCAGGAAATCCAAGACCTGCTTCACGACCAAATTTATCAAGAGCATTTCCAAGTCCAATATCTAACGTTTCTCCAAATATGCGAAACTTACCGCTAGCAAGAGCAATTACTTGTGTATTAACTCCGGATACGTATAGGTAAACAGGATCAACAGCATCAGTAACTAACGTGCCGATAGTAAGGTGAGCAACGCAATGATTTACTCCGATTATATCTATATTATTGTCTTGTGATAATCGTTTGGCAAAATCCTTTCCAACGATTAAAGCAGGACTAAGTCCTGGACCATGCGAATAAGAGATTAACGAAATATCACTGATTTTAACATTAGCTTTTTCCAAAGCTTTCTTAAAAACTGTATCACAAACTTCACGATGATGTTTTGCAACTTCATGAGGAACCATTCCGCCGGAAGCAGTGGTAAATACGGCTTTTTCATTAGAAAGTATTGAACCGTTAAAATCTACAACACCCACTCCAAATGTGTGTGCAGTTGATTCTATTCCCAGGCATTTCATTTTAATTAAAAGAGAAACAGTATTTATAAAGCTTTTTCAAGAGAAAAGTTTATATATTCTATATTATTTAATTTTATCAAGGTGATATAATGAAAAAAATCTTATTTGCTTTAGCTGTTCTTTTATTATTGGCCGCATGTGCAGTGCAGCAGCCAGCAGCACCAGCACAGCCGTCTACACCGGCAGAGCCTGAACCTACTGTTATGGAGCAGGAGACTTATGTTCCTGAAGAACCAGAAACAGTTGAAGAATCAATGCCTGAAAAAAGGCAAAGATTGGCAGAACACCAGTCTTCTGAGTTATATCAGGCTTTTGAAAAAGGAATGCAGTTGTGTAATTATAAGATAGATGATGTCTTGATAAGAGCTTGGATTCTTAACATGGACCGGTTTAGGATTGAGACTGCTGTTCCAGGAACAAGAGTTAGCACTGTTTATGATGAGGAAATGGTTCATTCCTGGGATGACCGAACTAAGATGGGAGTTAAGATGAAAATTGAGGACTTGCCTGAGAAGGAAGGTGAGAGAGTGGCAGGTATTGAAATTCCAAGAACTCCTGAAAAAGTAATGACTTCTGATGTTGATGTTGTTTGTGTCAAATCAACTGCTATCGGAGAAGATATTTTAGATGTTCCGGATAATGTTGACTTCACAGACTTAACAGGAGTTGTTGAAGAATAATTTTTTTCTCTATTTTTTTAAATTTTTCTCGCGTTTTTCCTTTTTAGCAGCGATAAACACATATTCCGTTTCTGCAAGCGAGTTGAGCATCACAAACTGGAAGTTCTAAATCAGAATTAGTTCCTTTTACAAATTCTAATTCACAGTCTTCATCAGCTTCACAGAGAATTCGATTGTTATCTGAAGATTTTAATTCTTTGAAATCAGAAGATGTTTCTTCAGTTGCGCAAACATATTCACACTGGTTTTTCTCAAAACTCCATTTCCACCCGCCGACACATTGAATGTGTATTGCATCTTTCATAACATTTTCACAACAGTCATCATTCATTCCAGGAGTCACAGTTCCGCACCCGCCGAGCAGTGGTTTATTGTCTTTAACCGGTTCATCAATTTCTTCAACAAAAGTCTGCCCATTAGCCCGACACTGTCTAGGATAACTTTCCATTGCAGGATTTCCAGCAGCAATACAGCTTTCAAAATCATTAATTGGAGCACTAGGCACACAACTAACAGTAAATATCATTAAAGCAATAATCCCAAATATTAAACTCAGTTTCATATTCAAACAAATAATCCAGTCATATATAATAGTTTCTGTGCGCAGCACTAAAATCAAGAGTTTAATTTAACACAACTTTCGCATACTCTCTCTTTTCTTCACATCAGAATCAGCATAATACTTTTGCTGCCGGTAATAATAAGACTTATCATATTTGCGATTACCAATCGATTTTTCCAAATACTCCATGTACCTATACAGCTTACGAACAAATTTATCCAATTTTTCAAAATGCTCGCGATATTTTTCTGTAGAAATATACTTTAAATCAAGTGATAATTTCAGACAAGCTTGAGTTTCCAAACAAGATCGATAACAAAATATTAAAAAATTCAAAAAAATCTTATTAGAATTCGCACCAGAACCTTCTGCAATATTCAAAGGCAAACAAGTTGCAGCGCGGCGAAACTGAGAAGCCAAATTATTAGACTCATACTCTGGAAAATCCTTAATTAAATCATAAGTATCCAAAACAAACTGATGAGCCAAATGATATATTTCCAAACTGTTGTAATTTCTTTTTGTGACCATAAAAAAATAAAAAAACAAATCCTTTATATGTATTTGCTAAGAATTTTCGGAAAAAATAGTAAGCGAATCGGAAAAATTTATTCCTTCCTCCACCTAAACAAAAAAGTACTTTCTCCATTAGCTCGATCATTTTTGATTGTTTTATACTTTTTAAAACCTAATTGTTTAAACAATCGTTGGGAAGAACTATTACTCTCCCAAGTGCGGGTAACAATTTCTTTATTCCCCGCGCGTTTTAATATGGTCATAACTTTTTTAGCTAATTTTAAACCATTGCCTTTGCCGCGATGCTTGCGTAGAAATCCAATTCCTATTAATTTACCTTTTCCTTTGTAGTTGGTATCATAAGCAGAATAACCAACAACTTTATTTTTCTCAATTGCAAGAAGTATGTTTAAGTTTTTACTCGTTAGATAATCTTCAAATGTTTTTTTTCGATGAGGATCAAATTTTCTAAACTGTAAAAAATCTTTTTTAACAGCATTAAAGAATTTTTTAAAATCAGAAATATTTTTTGGATTAAGCTTTTCATATCGCATATACAAAGAATAGTTCTACTAATATTTATACTTTATTATTATCAAACTCAAACTTTTTCCGAATTGCTAATACAACAAATCCGTGTTTCTCAATTTCTTCTTTAGAATGAAATTTTTCCATGTCTTTAGTGTTAAAATTATAAAGAATTTCGCAATTGATTTCACGCCCGCTTAGTTCAGAGCTTCCCGGTTTTTGTTCTTGCAAAACCAGAGTATCTCCTTCAGAGCACTCAAAATCAGCTAGTCGAATTTCAAATCGTTTGCGGCCGTCAACTATTGCGCCAAAATATTCTTTCTGAACTTTTTTGTAAATTTTCATTAGCCTTGCCTCTATTATGAATTTTTTTTGAAAAAAAGAAAAACCATGCAAATGACAAAATACTGGATACGGACGTTGGGGACTGCATGCTGAATACATCGTTACCTTTGTACTTACACATCAGTTCCATTAAACAGTTCTTCTAACCATGTCCTGTGATGTCTCTTTTCGGGAGAGGCTTCGTTCTTAGATGCTTTCAGAACTTATCCTCTAAGGCGTGGCTGCCCGGCTTAATACCTTGTCAGATAGCCGGTAAACTAGAGGCCTCGAAAGCCAGTTCCTCTCGTACTATGACTTCCTTTCTCTCAGACATCAATACATCTCCAGTAGATATTATACCAACTGCCTCACAGCGTTGTGAACCCAGCTAACGATCCCTTTTGATAGGTGAACTCCCTCACCCTTGGCAGCCTACAGTTATAACACCATAGTGGTGAGGCAATAACCTCACTTAAGTGCTATACATTCTGCACTGCCAGGATAGGAAGAGCCGACAGCGACGCAGCAAGCCGCGCCGTCGATATGAACTCTCGGGCGCGACAACTCCATTACCCCCAGGGTAACTTTTCGGTCATCCCCGGCCCCCATCAAGGAGGACACGGAGGTTCGCTAGGCCAAACTTTCGTTCCTGAATTATTTCCGTATCATAATTCAGTCAGGCTGACTTTTACCCTTGCACTCTACTTCCGATTTCCGACCGGAATGAGTCAACCTTAGGGCGCTATTGATATCCTTTCAACAGCGTGCCGCCCCAGCCGAACTGCCTACCTGCAGGTGTCCTCTCCGAAAAGAGTAAGCAATGCAGATTCTGAAGTGCGGTGTTACACTTTCGTCTCAGCCTTGACCTGACGATCAAGACCTCAAACAACTCCCGCATACTCTATACAACAGAATCCGCATCACAACAACAGATTGCAGTAAAGTTCCATGGGGTCTAGACTTCCCACTGGAGATCTCTGGCCTTTTCACCAGAATGGTGTGTTCGGAGGTTTCTGGTTAGGGACAGTGGGGACCTCGTTGCGCCCTTCATGCACGTCGCCATTCAAACGACAAGGCATTACGCTCACATCTGTTACTTTTCCTCGTAAGAGGTATGACCTTCCTGTGTGGGAAGGCGGACGAGCATTTCTGCACGCGCTCGAAAATTGAGAATTTTCGGCGTCCCAAAAATCCATAGGATTTTTTAGGATCTCCGCTAGTCGCCTAGCGGGTCGGACTATATCTTCACGTATTAGTACGTGTCTGGCGTATAGTCTCTGAGGATTCTAAATACTTTAATAATGGTTTGCGGTTCATCCTAGAAATAAGCTGCGCGATTTGGTCAAGTCCTTCTTTAGTCAGATGTTTTTGATTATTCATTAAATGAATAATCTGCGAAAAAATCTCAAATTCTTTTCTTTTTGAAGTTTTTAAGTTATACTTCATAAAAAAAGCAACTATTTTGTTGAGATTTTCCAAACCTCTTGCTCTGAATTCTTTTCTCACACCGTGATGATCACTTCTATTGATTTTAACATCACCAAAACCAAAATATTTTTTGATTTGGTATAAGACTTTATCATCCTTTTCGTGTTGAACGATTCTGAATTCAGGAAGTACTTGCCATCCCAAGCTCATTCTTGGAATCTTGTTAATGGAAACATGAAAACAACCTTCTCCATCAACAAAACCAGCAATCCAGTTAGCATCCAGTCTTTCCTGCTGATTGTCTGCACCCATCACATTGTTACCTTGAACATGCGTTTTTTTCATAAAACAAATTACTATGTAGTTTGTTTATATATTTTACGCGATATTGTCCAGTGGTAGTGTGGGATACTCAGATTTTCCAGCATATAGCCAGATTTTACTAAGGCAACTTTGTTTACCTTAAGAGAGTTATAGTTACTCCCGCCGTTTAATGGTCCTTCGCTCCCTTGTAAAAGAGGTTCGGATACCATCACTGGGCAGACGTCACCGGCTATACAAGGCTTTACAGCTTAGCAGCCGGTTAAGTTTTTGTTAAACAGTCGGGACCCCCGAGTCACTGCGCCCTGCTCTCGCATTCATGTGAACACAAGAGCAGGGACCCCTTATGCCGAAGGCACGGGGCTAATTTGCCGAGTTCCCTTAACCAGATTAATCCTTCACGCTTTAGGCTTCTCACCTAGGGGCACCAGTGCCGGTTCTGGGTATGGATACCAAAGATTTTTCCTTGTTCCTTTTTCATGGACTCCAGGCATTGACAGGATAACCCATAGGATTACTATTCTCACGTTTAATCGAGTTCTCATCGTAACGATACTCCCTCGATTTATCATGATTAACACAAACGACGGTTTGTGCCTGCCTAGCCAAAAGTGTCAGAAACAAGGCTTGTGTTGCCACGCATACTTTGGTAGTACAGGAATATTAACCTGTTTCCCTTTCCTTACAAACTCCTGTTAGGAGTTCAGTTAGGACCAACTTACCCTTGACTGATTGACATTGTCAAGGAACCCTTGCCCTTTCAGCGGCAATGATTCTCACATTGCTAAGATCCTACTACCGCCAGGATTTTCGTTGCTAATCGGTCCACACGAGTTTTCAAACGTGCTTCTGCCCGACCAGCACGCCTACCTATCACGAGCTTTTGGCTCGTCTATGGTGTCGGTAACTAATTTAGCCCCGTCCATTTTCAGGACCCGCATCCTCGACAGGTAAGCTGTTACGCACTTTTTGAAGGGTGGCTGCTTCTAAGCCAACCTCCCTGTTGTCTCTGGATGCAGATACCTTTTAACCTTTAACACTTAACTAGTATTTAGGGACCTTAACCATAGTCTGGGTTGTTACCCTCTCGGAATTCAAGCTTACCCCGAATCCCCGTCTCCCAAGGTCTATGACACAAAATCTTTCGGAGTTGGACAGAAAACCGAAGGATTTCTCCCCCTAAATTTTCTTTCCGTAGCTCTACAGGTTTTGTGGTCTCGCTTGAGGTTTGACTAACGCCAACTTCGGTAGGAACCAGCTATCACCGCTCTCGATTGGCTTTTCACCCCTAATCCCAGGTTAGAAGAACACATGCATGTAGCACCTCTTCAGGCCTCCACGAGGTTTTACCCTCACTTCACCTTACCCAGGACTAGATCGAGCGGTTTCGGGTCTTATTCGAGTGACTTCAGGCCCTTTTAGACCTCGCCCCTCATTGCTTGCGGGCTTGTTGCTTTCGCTTTGCATTCCTTTTGATGAAGTTATGCTTGCCACACGAATAAACTCCCTGGCTCGTTTTTCCAAACGCACGGCACAACACCGTAGTGCAGTGCCTATCCATATCTATTAGGTTTCAGGCTCTTTTAACTCCCTGTCACGGGTTCTTTTCAACTTTCCCTCACGGTACTTGTTCGCTATCGGATTCTAGGCGTATTTAAGGTTGGATGTTGATGCCACCCAACTTCCCACTCCATATCCAAGGAGCAGTACTCTGGATACTGTCTGGGCCCACTTAGTTGCCCTTACGGGGCTATCACCCTCTTTGGCACTTCTTTCCAGAAGACTTCAGGTTTCCAAGTTTGGGCTTAAGGACAGTCCAATAACACCACATTTCTAACATCTTTCAATGTCAGATTCAGTTTGCCTTTTGCGGTTTTCAATCGCCTTTACTTGCCGCATCCCTATTGGTTTCTTTTCCTGCAGGTACTAAGATGTTTCAGTTCCCTGCGTTCCCCATCCTTTCGGATTCAAGAGGAAGTCCTATTCGGAGATCCTCGGTTCAATAGCTGCATACGCTTTGCCGAGGCATTTCGCAGTTAGCCGCGTCCTTCTTCAGCGTCTAGAACCAAGTCGTCCGCCTAATAGAATTATTTTCCACGTGATTGATTTCACAATGGCCAGTATCTGATTGTCTTTTGCATGGCTTCATTAATATTAGTTATGTTGTCTAGTTCAGTTAATTGAATTAACTGTTACTAATATCTCGTCCCTTCAACCGTTATTGTTTAGATAACGATTTGCTAATTGATTCGAAAAAAACGTGAAACGTTTTTTGCGTGCAAAAAATTGCCGCCATAATATTATTTTGGCAATTTTTTAGCATTTGTAAGTGTGATTTTTGGCAGACTCTTTTGTGTAGAGTGCCCATTTTTTCTTGCAACAAAAACAGACCCAGCGCAAAATCTTTGATTTTGTTAGGGTGTAGTTTTCTTGCGAAATGGACCGGTCGGGATTTGAACCCGAAGCCTCCGCCTTGCAAGGGCGGCGTTCTACCAGATTGAACTACCGGCCCGTTTTGGATTATGATTGTGAGTTTGAAAGAGAGTAGTCATGGTTTGTTGATTTTGTTTTATTTTTTCGGTAATGAAAAAATAAAGGAGGTGATCCGCTAAAAAATGCTTCGCATTTTTTGCGTGCCAAAAAACCATGTTTTTTGAGCACATCCGCAGGTTCTCTTAAAGAACCGTATGTTGCTTGATTTTTTAAGCGTAAAAAAATAAAGGAGGTGATCCATCCGCAGGTTCCCCTACGGATACCTTGTGACGACTTAACCCACCTCACGGACCTTAGATTCGATTCATTTACTCAATGAAACTCATCTAAAGCCTGCTCGGTTGGTTTGACGGGCGGTGTGTGCAAGAGGCAGGGACATATTCACCGGAATGTGCTAAACTCCGATTACTACGGATTCCGTTGTCATGAGGATGAGTTTCAATCCTCAATCTATACTTGGGTAGGGTTTTGAGGTTTGGCTTCTCTTTTCAGAGTTGCATCCCTTTGTCCCTATCATTGTTGCGCGCGTGTATCCCGGGAGATTCGGGCCATACGGACCTACCGTAGCCTGCGCCTTCCTCCTCGTTTCCAAGGCAGTTTCCACATTGTGCTCGCTCATCATTGCTGACACGTTAGCAAATATGGATACAGGTCTCGCTCGTTGCCTGACTTAACAGGACACCTCGCGGCACGAGCTGACGGCGGCCATGCAACACCTCTCGGCTCGTCTAGTAAGCCCTTCAGACTGACTTTCATTCTGCCGGCGCCCCCGGTAAGATTCTCGGCGTCGAATTCGATTAAACCGCACGCCGCACCCGTTGTAGTGCCTCCCCGCCAATTCCTTTAAGTTTCAGCCTTGCGACCGTACTCCCCAGGTGGTGTGCTTATCACCTTCGTTCCGACACTGCACAATCTCGGAGATTGTGCAACATCTAGCACACAGCGTTTACAGCCAGGACTACTCGGGTAATTAGTCAAAAATTCTGATGTTAGCTCGATTTTTCCTATAGCAGTTTTTATTTCGATCATAGGAATTTGTCGATACTTCACGAGCATTTAGCGAGTGAAGTCCAAAAATTCGCAGAATTTTTGATATCTAATCCGGATCGCTCCCCTGGCTTTCATCCCTCACCGTCAGATCCATTCTGGTCAGATGCCTTCGCCATCGGTGGTCCTCTGTGGATTATAGCATTTTACCGCTCCCCACAGAATACCTCTAACCTCTCCTGGTCTCAAGTTTAGCAGTCTTTCCTGCGCGCCGACCAGTTAGGCTGGCCGATTTCACAGGAGATTTACTAAGCCGGCTACGGATGCTTTAGACCCAATAATAGCGGTTCCCACTTGCGGCGCTGGTGTTACCGCGGCGGCTGGCACCAGTCTTGCCCACCGCTTATTCGCCAAGATGTTTACTCTTGGCAAAAGCCCAAGCTATGCTTGAGCACTCAGAATCCCCTTATCACACTTACGTGCATTGTAAAGTTTTCCTAGCTGCTGCACCCCGTGGGGCTGGGACCAGTATCTAAGTGTCCCTCTCAAGGCAACCTCTCTCAAGGCCCTTACCCGTCGTAGGCTTGGTGAGCCATTACCTCGCCAACAACCTGATGGGCCGCCGACTCATCTTTGAGTGCCGAAGCTTTGAGGAAAAACACATTCCAGTTGTTTTTCCTTATCTGGTATTAGCCTCAGTTTCCCAAGGTTATTCCAGGCTCAAAGGAAGATTATCGACGTGTTACTGAGCAGTTCGCCAGTGACCCGAAGGCCCCTAGACTTGCATGCCTAAGCGGGATTCTGAAAGCAGCAACCTCCTGCAGGATAAACAGGAACTTTGCTGTACGATAGTACCGCTTCATTTATAGAAAAGATTGTCAAACGTATATTTCACAATCTTTTCTATCTCGCAAAATTGCTCAATTTAATGGTTAAGCAATTTTGCGTTATTGGTCGCAATTTTAGTGTTAAAGAAATCAACAAGTTTCTTTTGCATGACTACTCTCTTATGCTTAGATTCTCAGTTCTAGCACTCACGTTTATTTCTCCTCAGTTTTCCCGAGGTAATTGTTAGAATTTGTCGGGTGTTTATACCGACTATTGGAGTTGATAGTCGTATAGGATAAACAGGTTATTTAAAAAGGTTACGTTTTTGCTATAGGATTTTATATACTGTTAGAATTAACTTGATTTCATAGCTCTCTTTCTTTTTTCTTTCTTCATTCTTTTACGCTGCCATTTCCAGCGCATTTGTTTTTTCTTTTTCCAACGTCTTGAACTTCTTTTCATTCTTTTACACTCGGGGAAGTTCGAGATTAGAAAATCTTTGATTTTCTTTATCTGA